>QIBA01000034.1:0-117917 GCA_003225175.1 Acidobacteriota bacterium | reverse complement strand
GTTAGTGGACAAGAGCACCTGTTTCGCGACTAGCGCCCATATATATCTCCTAATGCACATCAATTCGGGAAAATTCACCGCTTCTAAGGGTGAAAAAGCTAAAAAATCTTGCCTTAGAAAAATCTACCTGCTTTTCAGGGCACTGGCGCCTGCGGCATCCAGCAGCTTTTCATGGGTCCTCGCTACTCTGCTAATGGGCGCCGAGTCGACAAAAATGGTCGCCCCTCGCAGTATTTTTTCTCTGGGTTTGCACGTCAGAAAGGTGCGTCGTTCCGCCACTGCGATACAGCTCTTATCTCTACTAATGCCCATGCCTTCGGCAAAAGTTAGCGCTTGCCAAAACAATTTGGCGGCGATTCTCGAAAGAGATTCGCCGCCTACTCACGACTGCTGCGCGAAACATGCTCAGCTCGGCCTCAGTCCCGGAGTCGAGTTTGCTCCAGACAGCAAACTTACCGCCCACGAGCTTGGCGCGTTCGTGCATGCCGGGCAAACCGTAACGTACAGCGCGTCTGTCTCTACCAAGGATTTTCGGGTCAATGCCTTTGCTGTTGTCGCGGACGCGTAAGCGGAACTGCCGCTAGTCATAGCGGATTTCCAACTCGATGCGCTGCGCATGTGCATGGCGGAATGCGTTGCGCAGCTGCCTCGCAGCCTAAGCGCTAGACTTTGTCGCAGACAACCCGAGCCAGGTTTCGCAGCGGGCCCTCAACGTGCACGCGAAAGTCAGCCCGGTTCCCGTCGGACTTGATTTGCAGCGAGTTCTTCTCGGAGCACGCTGAGCGACCGACAGCCACGATGTATTTGAAATCAACTCAAGTGAGCGCTGATTAATTGACGGGATTCTGGCTGGAGTTCTTAGCAGGCTTCGGGCGAGACAAGAATGAGACTGCCGTTTGAGTCCTTTGGACATCGTCGCTGTGTTTCCAGCTCAGGGAAGATCCGCGATCTGCGATACCGGCCAATACAATCGGCAACTTTCCTGTCGGCTGAATGTCACCAAAAATCGCTTTGACAGCACTGAGTTCGGAATTGGGAGAAAGGGAATACGTACATAAGTACGTCTGAATTTCCGGGAAACTTTCGATGACGTAGGGATTACCAATAGCGACCACCGCGATCTTCTCAGAAGCGACCGACATCAAGATATGCATGAGGGCTTCAGAAGGTCCAAGCAGTCCGAAGGAGGTGACGGCCACTCCATTCAACACTCGTTCTCTGATTGCTGTGTGCGAGGTCGCAGTGGCGATGATGACCTTATTAGCGTTCTGGACCGCGCTTATCAAACTCGAGCTAATGCCCTTCGCATTCGTCTGGTCAATCAGAAATACCTGGGCCGCGGGGATCCGCTGCTTGACTGCGGCAGCAAAGGCATCGCCTGAGTCGCTCGATAAACTGCTCTTAAAAACAACAAAGACCGGAGCACCGGCACCATTATGCTCCGCACTGTGCACTTCTGTTTCATTCAAAGGCAAAACCCTTCCGCTATCTCTGACGAGGGTCATGGCGCGGTCGGCAACTTCTTGAGCGAAGCGGTCGGCGCCTGCGGCGTTCATCGTAGGGTCGATGCCATCGAGATTCACGATTCGATGTTTATCCAATCCCAATGATTCTTTAGCTTGCAAAATCTTGAGTACGGATTCATCGATTCGCTTTTCAGGGATCTCGCCGGATCGAACCGCATTCACGATCGCATGGAAAGCGGCGTCCAGATCTTCTGGAAGTGCTATCACATCGTTCCCCGCTTTCACGGCATCTACCGCAGCGCAGGCTGTCGGACTTTGACACCGCGAAGCATACAACTGCATTAGTCCACGCATTTCAAGCGCGTCCGTGATCACCAAGCCATTAAATCCCAATTTGGTCTTTAGAGTACCGTTGATCACCGTTGCTGAAGTTGTAGCCACGTGAAGCGGATCAGGATCTAGAGCAGGGACTCTCGCATGCTCGATGAGAACTGCATCGACTCCAGCTCGAATCGCCTGCCTGAAGGGTTCGAACTCGACACGTTGAAGGTTTTGAAGATCGCCGGTGATCGTGGGAATGCCTTTATGGGAATCCGAAGATGCGCCGCCATGACCCGGAAAGTGTTTTGCAGTTACCATGAGCCCGCCTGCATGGGCTCCATCGACAAAGGCGGCCACGAAGGCCCCCACTGCCTTCGGATCGTCGCCGAAGGAGCGGTCATTGATGATCGGGTTGAGAGGATTGGTATTCACATCCGCGACCGGAGCAAATGCCCATTGAAAGCCGAGCGCACGGGCTTCTGTCGCAGTCATTTTGCCAAGATCATAGGCCGCCTGGGTGTTTGCAGTGGCACCGAAAGCCATGGGAAATGGGAATCCAGGAACTCCTACCAGGCGAGAGGCTAAGCCGCGCTCGAAGTCAGCCCCAATGAGCAGTGGAAGTTTAGAGTCAGTCTGAATCTGGTTGGCTACCCGGGCGGCCTGAATTGGCGAGATCCGTACCAGATTCGCTCCGCGCATATGAAGTCCCAATGCAAGAGATCCGACGTGATATTGCTGGATTTCACTGCGCAGCTGCTTGTAGTCGGCCGCTTCGAAGTTGTCGTAGTCAGCGAAGTAGCGCACTTGCAACATCTGGCCGACTTTTTCTTCAAGCGATAGGGTCCGCATCGTTTGCACAGCCCACGATGTTGGTTCTGCGCTTCTGTTCCGTTTTGAAGATTCTTCTTCACCTATTCCAAAGACGGCTAACAAGCAAGTAGTTAACGCCAAGAAAATTACTTGGCTCCGGAAAGTGTGCCGGAATGTAGATGGGAATCTCGAGTGCTTGTGATCGCTGGCGGAAGGAGCCAGCCTCTGCTTATAGAGAGCGCCAAATTTCGTAATCATGGTTTCATTGATTTCGTAGGAAGGACTTGAGGAAGTCACAAATGAATTACATCGCGAGCAAAGCATTGCCTGCATCAGGGAATATGCTGAGTCGAGTGTTCGATGATGCCTAGGGTTGCAGAATATATGTTCTAATCCGAGAGGATTACATCCTTCCTAGTCATGTCGTTCGCAGTTTGCAGGTTCGCGCGTGTTAAGGTTTCAGGATTAAGGGCCCTGAATTTTCGGGTAAGCGTTGCTGAACTATGCTAGACGGCACAACCGCGCGCTTTTGCTTCGCGCCACATGCGATCTCGGAGCTCTTGCAAGCAGCAGAATTCCGGAATCGGTGGGCGAACCATCAAATCGACTTGCCTTCAAGTTGTTTTGGTTCCGCCGAGTTGAACAATCTCCAGAATGAGAGAGTCGGCCCTCGACGAATAAACCGCAGCAGAATGATCCAAAATATCTGTTAGCGGCTGGGCTTCTTGCCATTGATGAAGTCTTTCCACCGTAAAACGGCCGATCACACCGTCTAGCTGCAAAGCCGACAATATCTGGGTTCCGTTCTGCATAGAAAGGAATAGTTAGGGTTTTAAGGATACGCGAGCGCCATGCTTTCAATCGACTGTTGAAGAGTATCCGCTGCCTTCGACATTGGATAGGGTGTAACGGTCAGGAGAAAAATGTGGTCGTGGGTTTCCGCAACATATCCGAAAACTTTGCTTTGGCTTTTTGGATTCAGTGCCGTCAGCCTATAAGCCGGAGCTTTGCCAAGCCCGATTCTTGCTCGTTAGGTACTCCTTGGGGAGTTTCCACCCGGCCAAGAAAATTGTGCCAATAGGTCGTGTCCCTGGAACTGAAATGAAAGCAATATCGATGTCTTCGTTGCAAAATGGACCCTTACAATTTGGATCAGCCGGGCGGGGCGGCGACGGTGTCAGCCCGAATCTGCTTTGCATTTCGGGCGTGAAGAATTCCCAATGCTCCGGTAAATTGATTCTCATCCCCAACACTGGATTCGTATAGATGTGATCGCCTGAAAGTGCTCCTTTTCCCACATCGCTGCTGTGCATAGCGAGGGTGACTCCAGAAATGAACATCACCAATGAGACCGTCATTCCTACCATACTGTGCAATTTGATGCGCCTGGGCTGGGGATCGGCGTCTCCCCTGAGGTCTATTCAGCGCAAATTTGTCTCTCGGCCAATATCAATGCGTTATGGCACGAATGACATGGTGTCGTAAGGCAGCTGCCAGTGGCGATGCAAGCTGTGTTCATCATCAAGGTCAAAGTGTTCTGAGATTTTTACCTGGAGTGGTGGGCGACGCAAGCCCTGCTACGCACAATGAGGCTTTTCCGTGTTGGTCGAAGCTGAGCGCTTAAGGAGAAACAAGAGTTTCCCTTGAATCTTTCCGGCCAATTCGTGTTCTCCACATCTCAGAAATAGCTGTTTAGCTTGCTCATAGCTCTTAATTGCCTCCAGCAGTTCCCCCAAAGTTTCAGACGCAGAGGCGAGAGATGACATCACCACCGCGCGAACGCGGTCCGATATAGGACTTTCTGCAAAGAGTTCCCTCGCCTTGTTGAGGGAAGTCTTTGCCTCGTGCGGCATGTTAAGGTGCAGCTGGATAAATCCGATCGACGAGAGTTGCTGAACCTGCATCTCAAGGTTGCGGCAGTGCTCATAATGTGAGAATGCCCGCATATAATAATCAAGTGAACCGCGAAGCTCGCCGCTGCGATACAGCACTGTCGCTATAGCGGAGGTCAAGCGTGCAAGGAGCGAAGGATCCTCGAGAGATCTAGCCAAGCCGTAGGCTTCTTGATAATCGGCAACGGCTTCATTCCATCTTTTTAGTTCGTCGTGGACTCGCCCAAGATTTTGCAATGCATTTACTTCGCCACGAATATCGTGCTCCTGCTTTCTAAGAACGAGTTCATCCCGGATAAGCTCGATGCACTTATTGAGATTACCGGCTTCGAACTCCTTGGAGACCATCCGGCTTATCGCATTTGCCTTCCTAATTGATTCGAGCATTTGGGCGCTTTCTTGCTTGTTGCTTCGGCTATTCTCGTTCCTGGCGAACTTAATCAACTCTCCTCCAAACAGATCTCATGCCAGACACCTGGAATACCTTTGAGTCTGTACAATTCGTCTCCACCGAAATAGAAGCCTACATTCGAGACTTTAGCCTTCCTTCCAGAATATCGCAGCTGGTCCGGTTGCAATGGATTGTGATACTTCCAGTTCTTCATGAATTCCAACAGAAATTCCTTATCTTTAACTCGCACCCTACTGCCAACCGGAAACTCGGCTACATTCGGTCCTTTCTTAGCTCCCATTTCGTTACCCCCATCAAAATGGAGTTGGCACGAAGGAACCCGGAGGGATCGGCACAGGATTGTAGAGTTGAAATTGTAGAGACCCCCCGCTGGTGACTGGGCCTCCCTCGGGAATGAACAGATTGGTCTGTGGTGTCTGAAATGTCACAGAAAAATCCCCCTTTCCTGGATTAATCTCCAACAAAGATTGAACATCCATCGGACTCGAACCGGGTGGAATTTGAGATGGTAATGTAACGTAAGACTCAGCATTGATTGCTCCTGACTCTTCTATCAGGGCAGCCGTTCCCTCAGTAGTGTAATGGGTAACAGTAACCATCGTACCGTCCGCGATCGGTGAGACAGCTGTGGTTGCCCCAGCCAAGCCTCCCATCATTCCAAGCCCAAGTCCTGCGACCCCCAATGTAGCGTAGCCAGCTGCATTGCCAGCACCGGCGGCATTAACCCAGGTGCTTCCACAATTGGGACAAGACGGACTGTTATGAAAGATATCAAGGGGAATCGGAGGATCATAAGATGGGGGGGGGCTTGACGATGTGCCACTGCGGGTAGTAGTTCCCCCACCAATAACTTGGCCGTTATAGATAATTGTAGTCGTGGTTGATTCTGTTGGTTGCGGCCCGGGATTTGGGCTGAAGAAATTGCCAACCGCGCCGCTGACAGAATTCCATACATTCGAGAAGAATCCTCCTATGGACCCCCAGAAGCCATGGCTGCCGCCATCGGAAGATGAAGTGTCGTCTCCGGTTGGATCCTCGTTTTCGATCGGATTGTCAAGGGCATAAACATACTTGTTCAGCGATTGAGGATTGGAGAGGTGACCTGACAGCCGATCAGGGCTTGTGAATCTAGCAAACTGGCTGCTCAGCATGCGAGCGTTGGCGTTCTCCAGACCCGACTCATCGTCATGTTCATATCCGGTGAACTTGTAGTGACTTGTTGTGAGCTGCGGATTGTATTCGTAACCAAACGGCAAGTACGTTGCTTGCCAAATTGGGTAGCCGTTGCCGGATGTCATCATCCTGGCAGAGCCCAGATGATCTCCGTGGTAATAAGCCGTGGTTAGAGCCGTATTGCTACCCTGCCCGGAGTAGATGTCGATTTGATGGCCGAGACCTGTCTCCCCGGAAGTTCCGGCAACCGAGCCGATCGGAGAGCTGGATTGCCCGGTGTAGAGGGATCTGACCGTGCCGTCAGAGCTCTCTAGAGCGATTTGCCCGTACATGATGATCCATGAGCTTGTGTCTGATCGTCGTTCAGGTAATAGCCATCCTGGTCCTTCACCGTCCAGCCAGAACTTGTACCGTCACCGAAGGAAAGAATCATTCCTCCCTTTGCACCCGTGAATTGATATTGCCAGAGGTAAAGTTTGTCACCTGAACGAATCGTGTAATTATTCAGAGCACCGGGGTTTCCCCAATAGAAGAAGGCATATTGACCGCTGGAGTTAGCGGTTCCATAGATGCGCAGATTCTGCCAGTAATCATCCGCACGAGCCAGGCGACGATTGCCCAAGAAGATGTAGTCAGACCAGCCCTTAGCCGGGTCATTCTCCGCGATAACATTGCCCCCGACGCGAATGTACTCCGTGTAAGTCGAACCGGTATCCTTGCGGACGCGCACGTTACCGTAATCATATGTATAAGTACCTACGCCCGCATTTACGGACGTTAACTGGTTGGCGGCATTGTAGGCGTATGTATTCATGCCGTCTGAAGTCAGGTTGCCGGCGGCATCATAGGAGAAGCCGCTATCGGCAATCTGATTCTTTGTATTCACGAGGACACTCAGGCCAGGAGCAGTGCCCGCAGTCACATTTTGCTGCAACAGATTGCCGTAGACGTCGTAAACGTAACCAAGTCCCCAATTGGTTTCGTTAGCTGTGGCCAATCGATTTAAAGGATCATATGTAAAAGATTGTGTCCGTGCGGAGCTCAGGTTATCCGCTACGCTCATCACATTGCCATCGTTGTTTCCAGACGCATCCAGGTAACTCAACGAGTGGCTCATGAAAGTTGTTGAAGCGGTTCCCAGCTGTTGGGAGATCATCTGAAGGCGATTGTTGTAGTTGTAAGTTTCGCTCAGTCCCGAGCCGCCATTCAGCGGTAATCCTTTCGCGGCTCCAGTCGGAGCGTAGGTTAGACCTGAGGCGTACGAATAATTTTGCCCCGAACCATGGATAGAAGTTTGGGTGACTGACGAGACTCTTCCCGCATTGGTATAGGCATATGTAATCTGCCGGGTACTCGGATAATTGATCGTAACCAGATTACCGCCCGGACTGTAGGTCAGAGTTGTCGTGAACGCCGCTATCCCGCAATTCGAAGGCAGACACTCTGTTTGACGCACAATGCGTCCAACTGTGTCGTAGCTGAAAATCCTCTCTGATCGGTTGCCGGCTACTGCTACATGGCTCAACCGACCCTTCGTATTACTAAGCGGGACAGTCCACAGTGAGCCCTGATCATATTCATAGGTCACAGTCGGAGTGCCATCGGAATAGCTTTTCTGTTTGATCCGATTCAAGGAATCGTATGCATATGTCGTCGTTATGCCACGCGCATCTGTCTGGCTGCACGGATTGCTGGGATTGCCGCTGCACAGGCTGCTGCCGCTGACGTAGGAAAATGTCGTCGTGCCGCTCTCCGGGATAATGGAAGACGTGACCCTGGAGAGACCGTCATAGACATACGTGCGGCTCTGGGCCTGTTGCGCGATAGCTTTGAGGTTATTCAAGCCGTCATACTTGTAACAGGTGGCTACATTGAGTATTCCTGAAGAGTTTGGCTCATCGACTTCGATTATCTTGCCGAAGCCGCTATACCACGTCAGTCTCTTTTTACCCGCCTCATCGCTCGACAGCACTGGATATCCAATGCCGTAAGTCCCGATGGAGCACAGCTGTGAAACCGAACCTGCAGCGGCTCCGTATGAAACGTTTACAGCGTTGTTATCAGGCCGAATGATTTGGGTGACACGGTCGAGACCGTCGTATATAGAAGTTGTTGTCCCATAAGTCGACTCCGTGGTGCTTCGGTAGGGGTTTGATACTGCTCCAGCACGACCGTTTACGTCGTAGCTCGTGTCTGTCGAGGTAGTCCCCTCGGGATCGCTCACGAGAGAACTGCGGATCTTGCGGGCAACACCGTCAAAAATGGTTTGGTCGTGGCGGCAACTGGTGCAAGCGGTTGACGGTGTTGCATCATTGATGCCAGTGTACGTGTCAGTCTGCGTGGCGGAGGTATAGGAAGTGTCGACCCAACCCCCAGCGGAATCGGTGGTGATCGTCCGACGGTTAAGAGGGTCCAGATAGTGGGAATACGAAGTCGCTCCATTTTGGTCGGTGCTGAACGCGGCGCCACCATTCCCGAAATAGTATCCTGCCGTTTGCGCGCCAATTATGGGAAGCGTAGTCGTTGTGGGATAAGCGTTCGTCACTCCCGAGGGGGCGTAGCCGGGCGGTGGGTTAGCGCCCGTATCCGTATAGAAATTATCCGCATAGCTGTAGGTGGTGATATTGCCGGCCGAATCAGCGCTCTTGGTGACGTGTCCGGTTATGTCATACCAGTATTTCCACGTCAGGTAAGTGCTGCCCGCCACCCACTTCTGGACTGTGGTGACGTTCCCACGCGTGGATCGCGAGATGTCGAAAGCGCTGTCATGCTGAACAACGCCAGGTACATCTGACAATCCGGTGAGATCGTAGCGGTCGTAGGTATAGAGTGTCTGCGCAAGCTGTGTTCCTGCGCCGTTCTTCACAGTAACCGAAGTGGGAAGGTTCAGCATGTTCTTGGACAGGTGAGCGTCGTCACTCACATAGGTGATGTCCGTCTCTCGGTCTGGAGTGGTGCCTGGCGTACCTGTATAGAGGTTCCAATCCTTCACCGCGGTCACAAGCGTGTTCCAGGTAGCGTTATAGGAATATTCGGTTTTCTTTGTGACCGTACCCGTGCTGCTGTTCAGGCTGGTCGTGTGCCGTGACTTCGTGACATATGCAGCGCCGTTGCATCCTGTGCACGTCTTGGAAAGATCGTAATCGTTGGTGACCGTAGCAAGTTGCGCTCCGGAGTGGTCGTAATAGACCGCCTGACTGTTCCAGGCGCCCCCGTTCAGCGTGAAAGTGTATTGAATCGAATCGTTCGAGGGCTTGGTTACAACCACTTTCTGCTGACAATTCTGCGAGCCACCACTGCAGCTAGAGATCACGCTTGGTGTGTAGGACCAAGTGCCGCCGACAGTCGTACGGCTGCTGATCCAGCGGTTTTTTTGGCCGTAAGAATCGACAAAATTCGTGTAGCCGTAGGAGAGCAGCCCTCCTGTCGGCAGAGTCACGGTAGCAAGTTCACCGTAGCTGTCATAAGTAAATTGATAGCTAGTGCCGTTAGGAAGCTGAACCGAGGAGAGGACCTGGATGCTCCCCGAGTATTCCGTCACTCCAGATTGGCTAAACGCGGTGTTAACAGTGATGTTCGAGTAATTCAGCGTGTAGCGATTCGTCGTATTTTGTGATGAGAGCACGTCAAGGAACGTTTGATTGCCAACGACAGTCGTTGTAACTGGAACACGATTCAGAGTATCAATGGCGTCTCCATTGCCCTTCTGGGTGACGTAGTTTCCATTGTTATCGCGCGGCACGTCATAAAGCTGATTGCCGGTGGTGTTAATAACGTATGCCTGGGTGAAATTCGACACCCACATGTGGTATCCGGAAGCGTCACTGGCAAACGCATCATTCGAGGAAACGTCGGCGGAGCAGCCGCTCTTGGTCTCTACCGGGAAAGGAATCTTTGTTCCGTCAGGTGACGTCCACACGAAATTGGTGTAGTCCGTATAGGTGCCTGATTGTCCATTCGTGCAGTTGTAAACGTTGGCGTCGTAGGTTACCGTGCCGGACTTGCGAACGTGCACAAATCTCCATCCGGAATTGGAGTTCATTGGCTGCCAAACCTGCGAAGTCCCGTTGTCGACCGGCATCCACATCCTGCTGTCATAGACCAGCTTTTCGCCGAGGACGATGTTGCCCCGCTGTGGTGGCGAAGCGATTGGAATCTCCAAATGCAGGTTGCCGTTCGAGACGTTGACAAAGCCGAGTTCGACGGGAAGCGAAGTCGTGAATGTCGGCGCCCCGGTGCCATTGACGTAGTCTTGCGCCAAGGTTGATTTAGCGCCAAGCAGGAGAATTCCGAGGGACAGAAGAAGCCGGAAAAATGATTTTGAACGCAGAATTAGCATGACGATACTCTTCATAGGGTGATTCATTTTGGTATTCGATCCGGATTACTGCAGTTGGAAATCGCTATCGGAAAGACCGGTGTCAAACTTGATGTCGGTGATCTGTAATGACCATACTTTTTGGCCGCCGACGTATTCGGAAACGCTGAACGGCACCATGATTCCATTGACCGGGCGGTAGTCCCCAAAGTAGACCGAGTGTGCGACATCTACTGTCATGGAACGCGTGGGATGTGTCTGATCGTGAATACCCACCAGCAGATGTGTACTCGGTTCAAAGTAAAAGTCAGCATCCATCAAACGATTGCCAGAGCCATCAGGGTCCTTTTGAAACAGATTCTTGTGCACTCCGAGATGTTCGAAGCTTGAGTTCTCTATGCTCGACGTGCCTCCGTAAGTCAAGGAAGCAGTGTTGTCGATGCTGAGGGACTGCAAGCGGGCAGCAGGAAAAATCAGATTTCCGAGCGTGATCGCATTATGAAAAGGAATTGATGTGATCTTGCCGTTGGTATCGCGCAAGCTGCCAGAGCCCGCATTCACTGCCCACGAGCGTGTGCCGTTAGCAAGTACAGAGTCAAAGCGCAGTTCGTTAAGGCCTTTTCCGCGGACAGTTGCGCTGCCCTTCTCTTCTGTGCCAGCCCAGTAATAGGTGATATCGCCGGTTGCAGTGAAGTCCTGCACGGCCAGGCTTTGAACACCCCCCATGGCGGCCGCTGCACTGGCAACTAAAGCCGCCGCCTTGGGGTCAGTCACCTGGCTAGGAGCGCTCGTTCCACTTGGCTGAGCCGGAGCAGCCACAGATACAGGCGCCTGAGCAGCTGGTATCCCGATGCCTGAAGACGTTGTGGGCTGAGTTTGAGCAGCGGAGTGAGCCGCAAGGAGGCAAGTGCAAATGAGAAAGGGCAGATAAGGTTTCATGTCTTTGGAAAAATGTTTCTTAGTAAGGACCTGGTCAGAGTAGAGGCTGGACTCGGCGCAAGTAATAGGGAAAAAGCCCCAACTGTCTTGCTAAGCGCTCTTAGTACCATTTGAGGAATACGTAATCATCCCGAAAAGGGAAAGCGCATTAACAGTTTCTGATAAAATTGTCAAATGTGAGTCTCTGGATTAAGGGCTTATCGAAGAGAATTACGAAATTTTCAGCCACCACCGTCAGATCATCGCCGGATTCGCGAAGAGTATCCTCTGCGCTCTAATGGATCTGTATCCACCTTGAAATCCACGAAGGACCATAATGAGACAGATTAATTCGTTTGCAATTCTCTGTTTGTTGACTGTCAGCATTCACATTTCGGCGTTCGCCCAGAGTTATCAGTCAAATTTGACCGCCACCGGCAATTACGTTGCAGGGCAGCAGCTTCCTGACGGCGCGATTCTCTACACCACTGATCAGATAGATCCTTATTTCGGAAACCTTGCGGCAATCGGATGGCTCAAGGACAACTCAACGAACCGGATTCCTGCGGTCGAAGCATGGATGTCCTGGTACATCAATCACTTTAACTGGCCCGACTACAGCGGCATCTACGGCACCGTATACAACTACAACGTAAGCAACGGAATAGAAACTCCCACGCAGAGCTACGATTCCGCGGATGCTTATGCCGCCACTTTCCTCACATTGGCAGAATCGCTTTGGAATACCGGTGACGCAGGCGCGCAGGCCTATTTGAAGAACATTGGTTGGTATGACTTCAATGTGGTCGGTAACGTAGTCACGAATCTGCAGCAAAGCGACGGCCTCGTCGTGGCAAAGCCTGACTACGCGATCAAATACACCATGGATAATGCGGAGGACTATCGAGGATTATCTGATCTTGCGGCTCTCGCGTTGCAGGCATTCGACGATTCCGGCTCGCAAAATTGGTACAACGTTCACGCGTCCGATATCCAAACCGGCATGCAGACGTATCTGAGGGTTCCCGGTGGAAACGTTTATTACGCGTATCTCGGTGCATCGTCTCCGGATTTAACGAAGTGGTATCCGGACACTGTTGCTCAGCTGTGGCCGATCAACAATGGGGTCATCGCACCTGCGAGCGGTCAGGCCAAAAGCATCTATTCGCAGTTCAAGACCGCCTGGCCTACCTGGTATGACCTGTCGTTCAATTCACAGGATTCCTTCCCATGGTGTGCGGTTTCATATGCTGCCTTGCTTGAAGGAGATCGAGCAGGAGTCAACAAATATATTGTGACCATGCAGAACAAGTACGTGAATGTAAATCCTTCCTTTCCATGGCCATTTTATTCGGGGGAAGCCGGCTGGTTTATGCGTACGAATGCAGCACTGGGTAATTTGCCATAACAGCGTCTCAATCCCGTCCCTTCATCCGGACGGGATTTGCTTTTTACTCAGCTCTCTGCCGCAACAGCACACCAAGCACTTTGAGGTTTTCAAGTGTGATACGAGCCACCGAGGCTAGCGCTGGATCTGGAAAACAGATGAAGAAGCGCTACCTTCAAATTTCTTGGGGAAAGACTTTCGCACCGAAGGCCGCATGTATCTAGCGGCCAGAATCGCGGACAAAGACGCGACCACCGCAAAAGTCACGAAAACTTCAGGCGATGTCGTTGACGAGAAAAGTTCTAAAATCGTCCTCTAGGGCCGACCATTCTTTCTCTCGATTTCTCAATTGTTTACGCCGCGCACGCGGCACCGGCGCAATGCGGATCACGTATTTCACCAGCAGTTCCTTCTTGTTCTTCTGACCATTGACGAGCGTTGTGAGTCGCTTCTGCCCAAAAACAACAGCGGTGTAATGGAAGCTATCCGAGCACAATTGACAAAGGCGAAGAAATCATTGCCACCCAAATCGGCAGACCCGAGTGAGGAGTTGAAGCCGGCAATACGATCCGATGCCAAGAACAGACGAGAGGAATTTAACGAAGACGAATTCCTTGGCTTCGCAAGTCCTATCTCTCCGAAACGTTCCCCAACCCTCAGCGCATCGATTGCCCACGTGATTCCGATCTGCAGCGCATGGCCGAACATCCGGTTCCGGAACGGGACAGGAGGTGAGAACATCTTACCGGCTGTTCACCCTGCTTCAATCGCTATATGGAAATTTTGGCTGAATTGAAGGGCAGGAAAGCCGGACAGTGCGGAGCTGTCTTTGAATTCCTCAATGATTAGCTAGCGCCAGCGCTCGGGCGTTTTTGCGCCAGAACAGAATGGCGTAGTTCACATGGTCAGATTTGAGCAATTCTGGCCGAACTTGCTACCAAGTTGCCATCAGCTTTATCTGGCGGATTCGCCTGAGGGTGCTTGAATGCATTCGTAAACCGAACGCGAGCCAGCCAGAAGAACCAGCATTACCAACGGCAGGACACGAAGCACAAAAAGTGGGTTTCTTTGGCTTCTGGAATCCTGCCGAGAGCAAGCATTGCTTCGGATCTGCCCTCGTATCCCATAAACGGAAGCCGATATCTGCATTTGCACTGGCTAGTCTCATGGCTCGATCAAAGAATCGAAATGCTTCCGCGTACCGATGAACGTCGTTGTAGACGGGACGGAGTCCGACTAACTGCGCATCGGTTGTGCGCTCTGTTGTCTTTGCGTCAGTTTGCTCATCGTTGTTGTCGCCTTTCGTGCTGCGCTTCCTTCCGACCATCAGCGCGAAAATCATGATGCCTTTCTCGCCGCGTCTGACTCTGCGCCCAAGCTGATTCTACAAGTACATGCCTGCGACCCGAGTCGCATCCCGTTCTGCATTGTAATGGGAAGAACGTTGCCGAAGCTGTAGTAATGAAACTTCGCCATCGCTGAGAGGTAGGAGGTGAGAACTTCGCTGTGACCCGATTCCAGAGCACCGATGACGACGCCGATGCTGGCATCGATGAGTTCTTTGGTTGTAGTTGTTTTGGCCCCAGCTTCGAATCGGGTGCCATGCTGGCGAAGGTGAATGCCACCAAGGCGATCGACAAAATCCGCTTCAGTTCCTCGGGAAAAACGAACTGGTCATCGCCGGCATACATCGTCTGCTGTCAGCACATCGGGCAGCAGTCGTGGCTTCCACTCGTGAGCGACTCAGCTTCGGCCTGCGTCACGCGGCGACATCAAGGAAGAGTACGTGTGGCCACCGCTTATTTCCGAAATTGTTCGCATCCCCAAGTTAAGGTTGTAATGGCTCACGCGCAGCTTGGCTGACACCAAGCTGCGCGTGAGTGCTCGTCTGGTAAAGCCAGGAACGCAGGTTCTAGGCTCCAGCAAGTCCCTTATTAACCAGAACCTTTACCTCAACCCGACGGTTTTCGGCCCGGCCTGCCTTCTTCTCGTTCGAGGCCTTTGCACCGTACTCGCCCATCGCGCCGGGAGCAACGATGTGCCGAATTGGAATTCCACCCTGCTGCTGCAGCCAGGTTACGACTTGCTTGGCGCGATCTTCACTCAGCTTGGTGTTCATGGCCGCAGTGCCGGTAGCGTCCGCATAACCGACTACTTCGACTATGTAACCGGTGAGTCCCTTCGCCGTTTGCGCCAGCTGATCGAGCTTTGCAGCGTCCGCCTTCGAGACCTTGCTGCTGCCGACTGGGAAATTGACCGTAGCTTCGCCTTTGACGTCAAAGTCTGTTAGAGAATTAAAACGCTTCGTCTGTGCCTCGATGGCGCTGATGTTCTGCTGAATCTGTCCTCTATTAGAAGCAACCCCTTGTTGATTGGCAGCGATATTTTGCGAGTGTGCGCCCAGCTGTTCATCGTGGGCTCCCAGCCTTCCATTGTGCGCGGCGAGGGTGTCCACGTTCTTTGCGACTTGATCCGCCGTTGGAGTCAAGCCGGCCTGGATCATCTGCGATGCTTCCAGATCGTCGCCGTCGGTAACGATCTCATTGGCTACGACGCGGCCCTGGTCATCCGGGGTTCCCTTGACTGACACCTTCAGGCCAGGTATCAGGACGGTGGCGCCCAGTTGTTGTTTGTCGAGGCCGAAGAGGCCTTTTTTGTCTACCGTCTTGGTGGTTTCCGTGAGAACGACGGTGACATCGGTCCCCCCGTCGGTCGCGACGACCAATGTTTCTCCGGTTCGAGTTTTGATAATGCCATTGACGTCATCACCGGCAAACGCGCCTAAGCTTGACACCAAGGACAAAGCCACTGCACCAAACATCAATCTCTTATACATATTTTCTCCATTCTGAAATCTGAATCTTGTCGATTGCTGCGAACTCACTGGACCGCGTCGCCGTGTGTTTCCAATTTCATGGCCAAAACGGATGCCGATACAAAACGGGATCCAGGGCTGAGAATGCATCCAGAGAGTACGGGACGCTACTGTGAGAAATAGCAGTGCAAGGTAGGAATTTGGGAGATGGAATTAATCGGTTCAATTTAGAAGAACGCGTGTTTGTGCCCAGAATGGATGTCGAAGTGACGACCACCTCTAAGGTGCTAAATGTCTGCCGAACGCAAAGTTCAAATGCAATAGCATAAGCGCGGGGCCAGTCGCTCTATTACATATCAATTGGCTGGATTGCCCGATCGTGTTCGCGGTCGTACGGGATAGAGATTTGCTATCGAATACGTCGCTCCCACGAACACGTGCAGACGTGGCGCGCCGGAAGTGAGTCCCGATTCGAAACCGCCGTCAATCACCAGCCGTGGAAAAACGGTGTATGTCAGCGCCCACAGCGTAGAAGCGAACGCAGGGGACGTTTGGTTGAGTTCTGTCTGACCATAGAATTCCCCAGTGAACTGGAGACTGCGGTAGATGAAGTGTGAAAACGCGAGATTCAGTTGCTGGTTCCGATCAAACCCGGACGCATTCGGGCGTCCGATCAGGAATTGGCTGGCGTTGAAGTCCAAATGAAAATGCATGAGGTCTTTTCCCGCCAAAAAAGTAAGTTGGTGATCCACGCGTCCCGTTCCTAAGCCAGCTGCCGTGCTGGCCGATGGTATTTTGACCGCATAGCTGAAGGCCAAAGTGGGCACTCGTTTCGTCTGCCGATGAACTCGGATCTGCGGGCCAAGCCAATTGTCTCCAAAACTCTGGTGTGTGCCACTCGCACCAGTCAGCGACAGGAACGAGGTTGTGCCCCAGCGCAACTCAACGTCGCACAGCATCCCAAACTTCACAAGACCACCAACCGACTTCCTTCGAGAATCTTCTTCAGTCCAGAACCGATCCCAGCCGTACTCTACTTCCAATACGCCGTATTGCGTGATGTCAGCAGGATTCGCGACCGTAGGCCGGTTCGGATTTGCGACGATCGAATCTGCATAGCAACCGGTCTGCGTTCCCAACCATTGCCCAAACGCGAGATTGCTTTCGGCAAGACACACTGCCAGAGTCATAACCGTGCATCGCAAGAAGTAGCACACCCGTTTTTGGCAAACGGCATATTCGATCAAGGCGCCACCGGTCCGGAATCGCCATCGGAGTGATCAGGAGCGAGAAGCTTGGCGCGCTTTTTGCTTGTGAGTGCGCCTTACAGATCAGACGCTTTCCATATTCTCGCTAAGAGGGTCCACCGAAGCCAAGTAGTTCTCCTACTTACTTTCCCGCACGACGCGATTGTGCAGCGGCTGGATGGGCCGCGCGTTGCGCGGATAGATGCTGGCGAACTTCTCAATCTGCGCTTTCGAAAGTGACAGAGGTGTCTCGAGTACGTACCAGCTAACCCCTTCTGTACACGGAGGCGTAGTCAATGAGCCGTCGAACGTGTAGTAGTTGTGGTTTGACGGCAGCAGATCGGCAACATGCACTTCGACGGACTTCCGCTCAAGCTCTTTGTTCTTGGTAGGCGGCAGATTGTTCCACAGTGTGCTGATGAGCGGGTTAGGATCGCCCTCTTCGATCAGCACCGCGACCACCGCAAGCTTGCCCTGACTATTCTTATGTACGAGGTGAGCCACCATTGCGTAGCGTTTGCCAGTGATCTCCTCTTCGCTGGGATGGTGAAAGTGGAACTGCACCAACTCGTAGGTCTTGCCATCGAGACCAATGGTGTTGCCGCGCGCGTAGTTGACCTGGATGGTATGGCCGTTGTCAATAATCTTCAACGGCGAGGCAGAGTAAGCGAAGTGAATCGGCGGAAGCTGCGCGACATTGGGATGGGTGATATCGATCGGCGACTGCGCCTGGCCGGCGCCGCAGGCAGCGAACTCGGGACTGAGATCGCCCCAGTGCTCCGGCCCACGTTCGCCGAAATACGTCCAGCTATGCGCTGGATCAGCGTGGTGGTCCTGCGCCAGCATGACCGTTGCTGCAAGAGAGCAGATCGCAAACAGAAAAACCCCAGCCCACCTTCGCGAGGCTTTCTCCAGGGCAGCCTGTTTCGGAATTTCCGTTTGCGCCCGCATTCACACACCAAACTGACGCTGAGAGCAGACACAGCGAAAGTCCAGAACTCGCGACTCGTATCAAACCGAGAGCTCGCACGGCACGTGACCATCTCGCGAGGCACTACGATAACTGGTGCGCCAGAGCAAATTGCCTGTTTGGTGCGGTTCAATCGTTTGAGATTATGAAATTGCTCAGCTTCCAGGGGTTCTGATAGGTTTCGATCTCGATCTGCTTTGTCTTCTTGTTCACCCTCAGTTTGCATGCCGGCAGCACCGTGCCGGAGCCCTTGCCGTCTGGGGTGAGCACCAGCTCGATCGCTCCGACACTGTAATCCCGGGAGCGCGTCCCGTTGTACAGTTCGCCGAACGCGAGATTGCGGTCGGTGATGAGACGCAATTTGCGCCCCTTGTCGGAGGGCAATTCGATGATGTATTTGACATCATTGCCAACGCCGCCACTGGCGAATCTGACCCGGCCTTTGGGCTTCATGTCCTCGAGAACATCAATAAGTCCATCTTGGCCTGAGCGCTTGAAGGCAGCGATTAACGTCTGCTGATCATCCGCGGTGGAAAACTTCTCGATCAGGATATTCACGTTGTACAGCCTGCCCAATTGCGTGCTCGTTCCCATGGCGGTCGCCTGGATCGTCATGCGTCCCTGAGCCTGGACGATTGTGCCGACGACTATCAATAAAAAGAAGATGGAACCTGTGAGGCCCTTACAGAGCAACCTCTCTATGTCTCGCATCTGTGCTCTCCTTTTGTAATACCGCGCACCGATTTGGCCGAACCAGCCGAAGACCTCAGTCTCAGAAACTACCGATCCTTAATACGCTGGAAAACTGCCAATTAAAACAGGGCCAAGCGAATCCTGCGGGCAACAGGCGTGTCCCGGCAATCCACTGATCCGAACTGTCGGTTGATATTCACGTCATTTGGGGGCAGATCCGCACATGACCTCACCTTGTCCACTGCGGCGCCCCGAAAGGGAGCAATCGGACGATGCGCAGAACGCGCACTGACTAAGTTGCAATGCTCCGAAAACCAGCTTAGATAAGCCACCATTGCGCCGTCGCAGGCGCAGGACCTGGTGATCCACCCCGTCCTGGTAACCAACGGTTGGTTACATTCGTAAGGAACGCCGGTCAGCAACTTGGAATAGTATGCACACTGCTGATTTGTGTCTTCATGCAATGAAATTGCGCATCATAGTGGCGGACGATAACCAGAAAATGTTGGATCAAATTGTGTTGCTGCTGCGAGCTCACTTCGATGTTATCGCTACCGCCACCGACGGCACTGCCGCGCTGGAATGTATCCAGCGCTACAAGCCCGATGTCGCTGTGCTGGATGTCGTAATGCCGCGAATGAATGGAATCGAGCTCACCAGGGAATTGTCCCGGAACGGGCATTCGACACACGTTGTTATCTGTTCTGTCGAGAATGACCGGGAAACGATTGACACCGCGCGCGCAGCGGGGGCTCTGGGCTATGTGTTCAAACCGCGAATGGTACGAGACCTAATTACTGCGGTGAAGTCGGTTGCCGCCGGCCATCCCTTCACGTCGGCTGAGTAAACCTATGCTGTTCGTTTGAGTTTCCGACGACAGGAACTGTCCAATGTGCCACTCCGCCTGTTTGCGGGACTCAAAGAATTCACAAACACGCAAGCAATATCTTAATCTGACGTTAACAAATCTTCTTGGGCCATCTCCCTTTTTGGGAGTATCCTGTCCCTCATTCTTGAGAGATTAGACTTTCAAGAGTTTCACCGGGTTGTCGAGAGTTCTCGGAATGGCAAACCTTGCGCAGTTTTTGTTATCGAACCGCGCTCTTTCACAGAGGGCGGAGGTCAGACCGCGAACTGCGGTTGCCGTTCTCCTGCACCTGCAGGTTCCCTTTCTAGCACTCGCTACGGCACTCGCCTACTACTTCGGAACAAAGCTTGGTTTTCTATTAACGCCCGCAAGCACGCCGATCGGCACGTTGTGGCCGCCGAATGCAATCCTGCTGGCCGTGCTCTTGCTAACTCCGACTCGAATTTGGGTCTTCCTGTTGGTCGGGGTTCTTCCGGCTCACCTCCTCGCGCAATTGGGCGCAGGAGTGCCTCCGGCTGGGGCGATCGGTTGGTTCTGCAGCAATGCAGGCGAAGCTCTGGTTGGAGCAGCCTGCATACGCCGGTTCGGATCGAAACTGCGACCACTCAGTAGTCTGTTTGACACGGTGATCTTTGTGATTTTCGGCGTGTTTGTCGCCCCAATCGCCACGTCGTTCCTGGATGCAGCAGTTGTGGTGCTCACTGGGCAAGGAAGCGGCTACTGGATGCTATGGACCACACGCCTCTCTTCGAACATGATCTCCGAGCTGATATTCGTTCCAATCATCGTGGTGCTTGGTGTGCGTCGGTTGTCATGGGTTCGCGGCCTGAGTTTCGCAAGATTGCTGGAAGCAAGCTTCCTCTTCCTCGGCACAGTGATTGTGAGCCTATTGATCTTCGGGACGCAGAATCTGATAAGTAGTATCCCGGCGCTCATCTCTGCGCCATTGATTTTCCTATTATGGGCGGCGCTGCGGTTTGATTTGAGCGTACTGAGCACGTCACTCTTAGCGGTTGCCTTGATCTCGATCTGGAATGCGATGATCGGGCATGGCCCTCTGCCAAGAGCGTCGATGACCGAGAACGTACTTTTTGTTCACTTCTTTCTCCTGGGGTTCACTTTGCCGTTGGTACTGCTCCAAGGTTTCAAAGTGGAGCAAGGTCGAGCTTTGGCATCGTTAACCGAGACCCGCAAACGCTTGATCAACTTGGAAGACGAACATCGCCAGCGCCTGGGAAGAGAACTCCACGACAACATCGTGCAGCGGCTGGCGTTAATTGCGGTCGAGATTGATCGATTGGGATCGGGTGGGCTTTTGCCGGGTGATGCCGATCTTAAGTCTCTCTACCGAGAAGTTACGCAGGTTTCTGAAGCGACCCGTCAGTTGTCGCACGAAGTACATCCTTTTGTTCTCGAGTATGCCGGTCTTGGGGCAGCGTTAAGGACTTTATTTCAGCGCGTCGTGCAGCAGAGTGGCATTCAGATTGGCTTTACCGAACATGAAGCTAAGAAAATCGGAGAGGATGCTTCGCTTTGCTTATATCGTGTTGCTGAGGAGGCCGTGCAGAACATTGTGAAGCACGGCCGCGCGCGCAACGTGACCATAGATTTGGCAGTAAGTGAGGAACGTGCTGTCCTGCGCATTGGGCATGATGCGATTGATATCGGGAATGAAGAATATCCTGGTCAGGGGATCGGGCTTGCGAACCTACGTGAGCGTGTGACGGTGCTGAATGGTAATTGCAACATCCTCTCTGCGAGCGAGAGGGGAACGATGATTACGGCTACAATTCCGCTTCAAACTGAGGCTCATCTTCAGCAAGAGAACTAGCTCGCAAACCACGGTCGGTTAGCCTTCCTTGTAAGTCAACAACAGCGCCCCGATCAGCATGAAACAGAGTGGCCACATCTGACCGGGAATCCTTGAGTCCGGCCGGGGGAGACGCAGCTCGAGCCACCGCATGCAGCCTGCGAGAACGCCCAGGATCGCTAATGGGGTGTGGCTCAATTCGGCCAATACCTGATCTTTCGAGTTTGCAAAGGCATGAGTGTGTGTAAGGAGTAGCGCCCCTCCAATGACGCACACTGCCGGAAACACTAGTGACGGAAGGAGTGAACGCGTTCTGTTGCGCTGCACCCGCCATTCAAATGCCGCAAATGCAACCACCATCAAGGCTGCCGCGCGATGCTGTAGAACCTCAACTTGATCAAAGCTCTCCCAGAAGCGGTTTGGTCCCAGCGGCCAGTTTTCGGGATCGGCTCTTATGAATATGAAGACTCCAAGAGCGAGAAAGATGAGAGGCCAGTGGTGGGCAATCGGCACTCTGCCTGTCCGTGAGAGAAAAGCAAATAAGCCGATCACGAGGAGCATTAGACCAACCCAATTGTGGTTGTACTCTGACCAGGCGATGTCCGAAGCAGTGTTCGGAGCCGCGACATCAGAACGCGCTATGCCAACATCGGCGATGTGGTCCGCCGCCGCTGTTTTTTCTGATAGGTGCCGTGTCGCAGGAGAGATATCTCTCAGCTCCGGAGTCCTGAGCCTGGGCCATGTTGGTCGCGCGCGCTGGAAGATTGCGCTCAGGCTTACGCGATCAGCTTTGAGATCTACAGCAGGCGGTTGTGATGTCAAAGATGCAGCCGCTAAGAAAGCAGTGATACCGATCACAATTTCCGCTTCTACGCAGCGCTTCAGCCGCGGTGCGAGCTTCACCGGAGACAGGTTTCTGATTCCCCTGTGGTTCATCGCTCCCAACGCTAACAGCGCGGCAAAAAGACATGCCTTGGCTCCAAGCATCACGCCATAGGAGGTTCCATATATCGCAGTCGCACTGTCGACGTATTTCAACGAGGCTGCAACTCCACTTAGGGCGAGCACCGATACACTCAACGTCGCAATATACGAGAATCGTTTGGCGAAGATGAAGGCGATCCCATCCGGCGCCGCCGAGACTGCCATGCGCACGTAAGGCAGCCCTCCTATCCACGCTCCTGCAGCGAGCAGATGCAGCGTGGTGAAGACTATTAGTGAAGCCCGGCTATCTATGCGCGCAGCAGCATGATTGGTCATCACACTCGAGCCGAGTATGAGAACAGCAAGGACCAAAGGTGGCCACATTCTGCGCCGCGAAATGACTGCCGCCTGAACAATCAGCAACCCCGAACACATAGCAATGAACGCAGCAAGTACGAAGTTTGCGCCGATGATGTCAGGAATCGACAGACCTGCGGATTGAATCAAAATACTGCAATTGACAAGTAAGCACAATGCATGTGCCGCTACGAGGAGTAAGCCCGAGATGCGCAGCAGACGAAGACACTTAGTGCGTGCAGCGTCAATTTCTGGAGACCAGACGGATTCCGATGGACTCCTCAGAGCCGACCAAATGAAGATGACTCCACCAAGAATCAGGGATTGGAATACGAGAATAGCAGCGCGCAGAACGACGGCCAGATACGCGTACACGCCCGCCAGCCGGTCGACACTCCACATGGAGTCATTTCACCGCGAATGGGATGTCGCCCTGAGTCATGTGGCCATCAGAAGCAAGTACCTGCCACTTCAAATCGTAATGACCGGGTCCCAAATCGGAGACATCGGCAGCAACCACGTCGGCGGGCTGTTGTTGCTTGACTTGCAAGGCATGCAGTGAACCGCCCGGATAAACAAGAGCCAGTCGCGAGCGGCCGGGATCAATCCGAACGTTGAAGCGGAGCTTTACCGCTACTGAGCTGCCATTTACTATCGAGTTACGGGTGGGAGTAGCCTCAAAGAGAATTGCATGGGCGGATGCTTCGCGAACAGGTACCATCGCAATGAGAGCAGCAGCCATAATTAGTCGACGGAGTTGCATCAAGTCTATCTTCATAAGTAGCGCGTTCAGGCATATTGCTTAACTACTGTCGACGTAGCCACTAGTAGTATTAGCAGTTATCTATCACTCTCTGGCTTGGCGTACTCTCTGGTATTCGCTTCAGGCACATCCTTTTGACTGTTGTACAGATTGCGGTAGTGTGTGAGTTACGATGAGCTGCCATCGCTATAGGTCCGGCAGCCAAGGATGATGCTTGCAGAATGCGTGACGTGAAAGATGCTCAACCGACCTTGGATCGCGATTGTGCTGTCGGCGTCGATAGGCGGGACTGCAACGACTGCCGCGCCAGGAGCACCGCTGAGCGCTCCACTTGGACCCAGAATCTCAACTCCAGACATTGCACTGCCCGGAAGTGGCAACGCAGTAGGAGCAACGCTCTCAAGCGTGGCAGGAAATGATAGCCGATGGTCTTCCGCGCCTTCCGTTTGATGATCCCAATGGATCTCCTCTTGCCGTGGTCACGAGTTATTCCGGCACAGATACTCAGTTCACACGCTCAACTACTTCGGTCGACGAAGGACTGCCATCGTCGACCTCGTTATTCGAAGTTGGGATCCAACACTTCGAGTCGGGTTTGTTCAGGTCCCCCAATCGGACGCGAAGCCTAGGAGAAATTGCTCTACTTTATCGTCAGCGACATGGGTGGTGTTGAAGCAGGAGATTCAAGCTGACAGCTGAGTAGGTTCCAAGTACTTGACGAGAAGAACCTCGTTTCCCTTTTCGCTGTAAATGAGGTCGTCAACGAGGCTTCTGGCCATTAACACGCCGAAGCCGCCACCGCGAAGACCCTGGGCTTCGCGGACGATAGTGTGGCGGAGCGGATCGTCAGGCGGATTCGTTATGGCAGCATGCTGAAGTTCCTCAAGAGAAAACCCGTCTCCGGGATCTTTAACCCGACACAAGACCATGTGCCGCGCGCGAACGTATGAGATCTCAACATACTGAGTAGGATCGAATGTTCCCCCATACTCCATGGCATTAAGCAATATTTCGCGAAATGCTGTCCCGAGTTGATGACTTTCGTCCTCGGGTAAGTCGGTGATTTCGTGCAGAAATTGCAGGAGCCGATCTGCAGTGCCCAAGTCGCATCGCGCTGCAATCCGGATCCACTCTGGGATTGCTTCCAGGACCTCTATGCCGTCGTCCCAGCACGCGTCTTCAGCAGCTCGGCGCAACATCGTTTCCAACGACGTTGCTGAAAAAGGCTTAGAAAAATAGCTGAACGCATATTCGCGCATGCAGGCGATTACATCGGACGACGTTCTCTCAGTCGTGAGGACTATAAGTCGCGTGTGTGGACGCACAACTCTTATCTTTCGCAGCAGTTCCAAATCTGCGAGACCAGGTGTCTCCTCCCCGGTGACCACAACCGCGAAGGGGCGAGCCGCGATCGCTGCGAGAGCCGCCATGTTGTCTGCCGCCCGCTTTACTTCCCATTCCGGCAAGACGCGGGTTAGCACCTCGGACAATTGCGGATCCGACCCAATCGCCAGCGCAGCTTTCCTTTCAACAGTTCGGCAATCATTCCGCACGGAGGTGTTCATGTCGAACAGCCTCGCCGAATTACGAGGTCCGCGAATACTGTCACTATCCGCAGTGTGAATTCCTGCATGCCTGCCGATAACATTCATTCCAGTGCTCAGGTGTGCAAATTCCGATTTTGCAAGCGGCGCCGAGCCACAGCCGCCACTGTTCAAGGGTTTGGACAAATCGGATATTGAGCGTGTTGTTTCTGCCGGAGTACGTCGCAAGTATCCGCGAGGTGCGGTTTTGTCTACTGAAGGAGAAGCCGCTAATCATTTCTTTCTGCTTCTGAGCGGACGTGCTCGATATTTCACTTTGACCGAGGATGGGCGCAGAGTCATTCTCCGCTGGATACTGCCAAGCGATGTCTTTGGCGCAATGACTCTCATGCACGATCCCGACCTATATCTAGTCAGTACAGAGTCAGTAAAGGACAGCGAATTGTTAGTGTGGAGTCGCGCCGACATTCGACGCGTCGTTTTGCGGCACCCACGTTTGCTCGAGAATATGTTGGCGACCGCGTCGGACTATTTGAAGTGGTATGTCACCGCCCATCTGGCCCTGATTTCTCACTCTGCTAAGCAACGGCTCGCACGCGTACTGTTTCACTTGGCGAAAGACATTGGTCAGCCGGTGGAAGATGGCATAGCACTCGACATCACGAATGAGGAATTGGCTGACGCCGCCCACATCACCCGATTCAGCACGAGTCGTTTACTAGGCGACTGGCAACGCAAGGGCATCTTAAGCAAACGCCGCGGCAAACTCGTACTTACCTCTTCAGAACGTCTCTTCGCCCGAATCCCTCGGCAAAGCGCCTTGACAATCTAGATATTAAAGGGCCTACAAAGCTTCCTGATTGCAACAGTGCTCTCGGGCAACGACCGCCATGGTCCTTGCCCTTTACTTTTTAGGCGCTATTCTCTGCAGCCGATTGCACCAGAGCAAGTCATTTGCCGGCTGTTCGGCGCTGTAGCGTCGGCAACCGCGAATGTTGAGATTTATGCAGAGCGCGTGGAAACGCATTGAAGCGAATCTTGGTGGTTGATGACTTTGCGGTTTGGCGGCGTTTTGTCAACACACTTCTCACTGTGACACCGGAGTGGCAGATCCATGGCGAGGCTGCAAGCGGAGCCGAGGCGCTTACAAGGGCTCAGGAGCTGCAGCCCGATCTCGTGCTACTTGATATCAATCTGCCTGACATTAACGGCATCGAGGTCGCTCGCCAACTTCAAGTCATTATTCCAAATGCCAGGATCGTCTTCCTGACGAGCGAGTCTTCCTCCCACCTCGCGAACGCTGCGTTGAGTACAGGAGCTTTGGGATACCTGCTCAAGTCGCAGATCGTTGATGAGCTGTTGCCGGCGCTAGAGTCTGTATTTTCTGGTAAGCGATTTATCAGCAAGGGAATCATGCTGCAGGGTTCGATCTAACCAGAATCTTGGCTTGATGCGCGGCTGGGTTTTCCGAATAACAGGGAATTTTTCAGATTCCGCTTCAAGAATCATCAAAATCTGCCCGAAAACGTTAAATCTTCTTCAGGAGCAGGAGATTAACAGGGATTTTCTCGATTTTGCCGGAACTTTCAGAATTTAGAGGCATTTAGCGATCTTCTGTCCGCGACCCAACAAAATGTCAGGAAATTAGCAGGGATTTGTGTCCTATTTTATAGATGCTTACCGAACTCTTCTCACTGCATGTGAACGGCCGAGTGCTCAGCGCAGATTCTCTCCAGGATTCGGCTATGTCGCCCAGACGGGTAGGCGCCCAGCACGTACGCACACAGAAGGTCTAGATTATGGGCTATCGCGATATCGTCGAAAAGCCGTTCAACGAGGATAGCAGCCTCCGTTTTTCCTCGTGCTAATAGAGTCGGAGCCAGTTCCCCGCAAATGGCGATGCGAGAATGCTCTGTCGGTGCTCCCTTGGCTGCTTTTGCGATCAGGTTGCGGGCAATTGCATCGACGCGAGCTGCTACAGGCGTATCTTCCTTCATAAACGCTGCTAACACTTCGTCGACGTCCGCAATAATCAAGCTGCCCCGTTCCCTGGCGGCGTCTACATCTAGCACTTTCTTCAGTCGCTCAAGAATGGCGGGACGATGTGATTTAGTTGCGACCACGACCACGGAATTGCCGGCATCCGCGGCGGACTTAGCAAACCGAGCGAATCCGTCGATGCAAGACTCATCATTCGGATAGAACACAACTTGATGGTCACGGCTGACCTCAACCTTGTTTCCGGCCGACGTTCCGCTGACATCCTCGCGGGAAGAATGATCAGCCGTCACGGTGTCGATAAAGAGCTGGGCGTCCAGGCTGGGACTGGCAAAATGTTTGCCTTCAAGAACGGCTGCCATGGCCGGCAACAAGTCATTCCCAGCGGACGATTTGACAAGGTAGCCACTGCCACCTGCCCGGATGGCTTCCTTTGCTATGTCGATGGAACGGTGTTCGCTGACAAATAGGATTTTGGAGTTGGGAGAGAGCCTTCGGATGCGGCGAGCGGCTTCGATTCCATTCAGGGCTGGAAGTCCGATGTCCAGTAAGATCAAGTCTGGTTGCAGCTGTTCCGCCTTCTGAAGTGCTTCTAGCCCGTCGGATGCTTCTGCGACGATCTGCAAGTTTGGCTGGTTGGAGACACCCGACCAAATAAAACGGCGCCAGGGTTCGAAATCATCTACGACGAGAATCCGTGTGATGGTTGCGCTCAACGCAGCCCCCTCTTCATTCACAACCCGCATCGCAATGCATAGTTGCTATAGCCCAGGGGAGTGCTCGGATGGACGGGCTACAACCCTGATGGAACTGCCTACATACGGCGTTCACACCTGCTCGGCCAATCAGATGCAGGCACAACCTAAGAATTCGCAGGTGTTAACTTGGAGAACAGCACCTGCTCTTCGACAGAATCATGAGTCTGAAACTTACCATCGCCAATTACTCAAATTCGCTGGTTTGAGCAGGGCCAGCCTCAAAATACTCAACGATGTTTACGCACACCGAAGCCAGCTGCAAGCGCCAAAATCAGACACGCGAGCGAGTGTTCGACGCGGTCCATTGGGCCGTTATTGATCTCTGTTGCACAAGCTCGGCCTTTCAATTCAGCTTCGCATCCACAACAAGAGAATTGTACAAATGAAAACCGTGAGGAGAATCTTGCCGGCGGTCTTGCTCCAGTCGAATTGCTCGTTATCCAAAGTAGCGAATTCACCTTTCGGAGGAAACAAAAACCGCCCTGGCCCTGACTGGGGCAGGCACTCGCGGTAGTCGGTGGAGGAATCCAAATAGTGCAGTACGCTCCGGATGTAGTGATCCGCCTGCCAGTCTGCGGCTTTAGTTCGTTGATGTTGCTTTTGATCGGCCATTCAATCCGAGCGAATTTACGTCTTCGCGTTACTCTGTTGTTTTAATTGAACCCCCCAAGGCGCGCACTGGCAATTTTGACAGTCCCGGCTTCATCTCGCATCACGTAAGTAACACTCTGCGTGGAAATCCAGCGGAAAACCTGCAAGTAATACTCGCAATGGAAAAACGCTGAACTCTCGGATACCCGCCCTTATTCGGGACGCTGCTAGTTCTGCCAGTGGTTGTCCTGCTATGCAGGCATGGATTTTAATTTGTGAATGTTCAGTGCCCTGCAGACGAAATTTGACGGACCAAAATGCCGCTGGCTGCCGCCTTAAAATCAGTGCAATTGATCCCGAATCGGGGTAGAGTTACGTCGATTTTTGGTTGCTGCAAACTAGGTGCAGAAGTTCTGGCTACCGGTATTCGAGGCTGTTTATGAGGCTCCCGCTTGGAATTGTCGCTGCGATCGCAATTATGCACTCACGCCTGCACAGCGAATGCTTAATCAGACAGCGTGTGCGTGCCTGGCGTATGCTCGAGTTGGCGCTAGTCTTGTTGATCGCGAGCGGTCTGCTATGCCCAACCAGCTCCGCTACGCCGATAAGCCAAGTTCGTCGTATTCCGGATGTCATGTTTGGTTCACGTCCAACGTATCGATGGAGGCTCAGGCACAGTGACCTTCCCCTAACGAGCCTTGGATTGTATCGGGGGCCAACAGCTGGGGAATCTTACAAGTCGTACATCATAGGTGGCATTTCGCTGATGCTCTTTCAGACGCTCCTTATTACTCGCCTGGTGTGGGAGCGTTCGCGACGAAGAAAAGCAGAGGCCGAGACTGCCGTTACCTCTGAGCGATTGCGAATGGCGATGGAAGTGGGCGACTCCTGGGTCTGGGATTGGGACTTCAAAAGCGGACGAAGTCGTCGCTTCGGAAATCTGCAAAATCTTTTCGGAATCGCATCACGCGACTCTGTTGGGAGGATCGACGATTTCATGCATCGGATTCACCCCGAAGATCGTGAGTTCGTGTCGAAGACAATTGCTGATGCCAGGCTAACCCGAAGTCCGTATGGCGCCGAATTCCGTGTGGTTCGCGATGATGGAACCGAGCGCTGGGTCAGATCTAGGGGAAAGTTCTGCTACTCAAGCAATGGCGATGCAGAACGAGTGCTGGGTATGGCGATAGACATCACTGAGCTTAAGCACGTCGAACAGAAGTTGCGCGAAAGTGAGGGGCGCTTCCGCTCGGTAGCCAATACCACTCCAGTTCTCATTTGGATGTCGGGCACCGATAAGCTTTGCACTTACCTTAATCATTCCTGGCTTGAGTTCACGGGGCGGCCTCTTCAGGCAGAGTTAGGAAACGGGTGGGCGGAAAGTGTTCACCCTGAAGATCGGCGCGGGTGCATGGAGACTTACACTAGAGCCTTCGATCGGCGTCAGGGCTTCCAAATGGAGTACAGGCTGCTCCGGCATGACGGACAGTATCGATGGATTCTTGATAGCGGCGTACCAAGATTTGATCCCAATGGAACCTTCGAGGGTTACATGGGCTCGTGCCTCGATCTAACCGAGCGCAAACTTGCAGAAGAAGCGCTCTCAAGCGTTAGTCGCAGGCTGATTGAGGCGCAAGAAGAGGAACGCACCCGCATTGCGAGAGAACTTCACGACGACATAAGTCAGCAAATTGCCCTGCTTGCCATTGAACTCGACCACCCAAAGGAGTTCTCCGGTCTAGACCCTGAGGCTCAGAGATATATTGACGACGTTCTGAATCGCATACATTATGTTGGATCACAAATCCAGGCGATCTCTCACCGCCTCCACTCCTCCAAGCTGAAATATCTCGGGCTTGTTGCTGCCTGCAAGAGCTTCTGCACAGAATTGGCGGACCAGCACAAGGTCAAGATTGATTTTGCCGGAGCCGATGTTCCCAATTCGATATCGCCAGAGATCTCGATTTGCCTGTTCAGGATCCTGCAGGAAGGTTTGACTAATGCTGTGAAATACAGCGGTGTCCGGCACTTCCAAGTGAAGCTGTTAGGAACGGCAGAAGAGATCGGCCTAAACGTCCGCGACTCCGGCAAGGGGTTCGATGTCGAAGCCGCGTTGAGCAAGAACGGTATCGGGCTGATTAGCATGCGAGAGCGAGCCGCCCTGGCTCAGGGCACGATATCAATTCAATCTGATCCTGCGTACGGCACCCAAATTGATGTCCGTGTGCCACTTGCTGACGGCAACGTCCATCAAGTGCGCGCAGGAGTGGCTTGAGTGCGATTAATGGCAGATCGCTTAATCAATTCAACTTCCTTCGGAGTTGCCCACTGCTTTCGTTATCGGACCCCGACGCTACTGCCGAACATTGCAGTCGTTTCGCGCGGCAAGGGGTTGTGACACAAACAAGCGACCCGAACACGCTGCCCTTACCGCCGGCACGAGATCACTGTTCATACGTGATTTGATTACGTAGGCGCAAGCGCCCGCTGCGAGAGCGGCTTGTACATAATCCAGACTCTGATGAACAGTTAAAAACAGAATCTTGGCGCTACAGCCGCTCTCTCGAAGACTGCGGGCGACCTCGATTCCGTTCGGCTCTCCCATTGAAATATCGAGCACTATGATATCTGGATGGAGATTTTGTACTTCGCTAAGCACGGTTCTACCGTCGCTCAAGGAAGAAACTACTGTGAACTCTGTGTTCAGAAGCCGACGAGCTAGTTGGAGAATGCTGGAATTATCGTCGGCTAGCAGAATGCAAGGGCGATTCATGAATCCGTCCCTTCCGCTCAGCGGTCGAAGTTGTAGATTGCACCAACCACATTCCGACTGATACTGGCAAGAGAGGAAGGTCGCGTCTAATATCCAGTCACCGAAAGCCACGAATAGGCCCAGTTTACTATTCACAGTCTGCTTTCCGGCCGGCGAATAGCTTATAAGAGTTGAACCAGGTATATCTGATTAGTGGTGGAGCAAGGTTGAAGTGCCGTGATCCGATGCGTGCGGGAGGGTTCCAGGCGTTTTGCAGATGACGCGAGTAAGCTGAGCGAGCGCCTGTGCGGTTCCCGAGTCGCGGAATTTTCCCCTAAATACCGCAACTGCTCGCGTTGCGGCCCGGCTATCCCGCTCAGCTTACGAAATGCTGCTCCATGCCCCAGTCGTTTCGGAACTGTTAATTGCAACAGAATGAAAATCAACTTTCCTTGTGTTCGTTCAGCAAAGCCTGTGATTGATTGCGCTTGTGTCTTGCCTGTGAGCATTGACAGTACGGCATTCTTGACAGCACCTCGAGAAGCAGCTTGTGTGTGATTCTTAGTTGAAATTCAAGCATACGGGAGGCACACATGATTCGCACCGAGATGACGCGATCTTCCGAACCTGTAGCGCGCAAAGCTTGCACGCTTTGGCGCTGCCTCCTCTGCGACTCATTGGTCTGGATCGATTCAGACGTTTGTTTTAGTACAGCAACCTGTCCTCTATGCCGATCTATCGATCTCCACTTCTGCGGTCGTTCCGACAGCATGTCCGAGGATTCGTTCGATAACGCCTGAGGGCCCGCTGTAAATCCTGACAGTTCAGCGATGCAAGCTCTTGATTTTTAATGGGCTTGGATCCGACGCTTAGAGCTTCGCAGCGCCAGCGAGTTGCCAATGCAGTCATCTATGGACTTCGTCTGCCTGCCGACTCAGTTCGTCCCCAAACAGGAACTTACTCAATGAACCCGATACAAAAAATACCGATTGAATACACGGAAACAACGGAGCAAAAGCGGCTCAACCATGCACGTGAGAACGGGGTGCCCTGGAAAAAGTGGGGACCTTACCTCAGCGAGCGCCAGTGGGGCACGGTGCGTGAGGACTACAGTAACGACGGCAATGCCTGGGACTACCTCACTCATGATCAGGCGCGTTCTCGCGCATATCGGTGGGGAGAAGATGGAATTGCCGGGATCTCAGACGATAAACAACAACTGTGCTTTGCCGTTGCTCTTTGGAATGGACGCGATCCCATTCTGAAAGAACGCTTGTTCGGCTTGTCTAACAGTGAAGGTAATCACGGCGAGGACGTTAAGGAATACTATTTTTATCTCGACAGCACGCCAACGCACTCTTATATGAAGTACCTCTATAAGTATCCGCAGCAGGAATTTCCTTACCGCGACTTAGTCGAAACGAATCGTCGCCGATCTCGCGAAGAGTTGGAATACGAACTGCTGGACACAGGTATCTTTGATGACGATCGTTACTTTGATGTTTTCGTTGAATACGCGAAAGAGAGTCCCGAGGATTTGGCTATCCGTATTTCGGTGCACAACCGGGGACCGGAAGATGCAGATATCTACGTAGTTCCGACGCTCTGGTTTCGCAATACCTGGTCATGGGAGGAGGGTACCAATAGACCTTCGCTGCGCCAACTGAATGGCGGAGGAAAGATTTTTGCGGCGCATGCCCAGCTTGGCGATCGAGTCCTACACTGTGAGGGAAACCCTGAGCTGCTGTTTACAGAAAATGAATCCAACGCCGTACGGTTGTGGGGCGGATCAAATGCGTCACCGTATGTCAAAGACGGATTTCATGAGTACTTGATCTCCGGTAAGAGAGAAGCGGTAAATCCGGGCAAGTTCGGCACGAAAGCGGCGGCAGTGTACGCTCTTCGCGTACCAAAAGGGGAAAGTGAGGTCGTCCGGCTAAGGTTGAGCGCTAAGGTAGGTCTCGACGCCATTAGCAGAGTTGATCAGATCTTCGCGGCGCGCATCGCCGATGCGAATGAATTCTACGATCGAATCACCCCACGTTCCTTGAGCAAGGAGGAACGCCTCATCCATCGCCAGGCTTTGGCTGGAATGATGTGGAGTAAGCAGTACTACCACTTTGATCTCGATAGATGGCTAGCCGAACACGAAGCCCATCCCTTAATGGGAGAAAATCATCGCAACGTCCGGAACCGCGACTGGTTCCACATGTTGAACAGCGACATTATCTCTATGCCCGACAAGTGGGAGTATCCGTGGTATGCGGCATGGGATCTCGCCTTTCACACGCTTGCGCTCTCAATGGTAGATTTCGACTTCGCAAAGGAGCAGATGCTGTTGATGTTGCGCACGCTTTATTCGCACCCCAACGGGCAGCTTCCCGCTTACGAGTGGAACTTCAGCGACGTGAATCCTCCGGTACATGCCTGGGCAACATTGTTCCTTTTTAACATCGAAAAGGACCTCGGCCGGGCAGACGTACGCTTCCTGGAACGCTCGTTCCAGGGTCTGATGCTGAATTTCAATTGGTGGATCAACCGAAAAGATCCAGAGGGCAAAAACGTCTTTGCCGGAGGGTTCCTGGGATTGGATAATATCGGAGTCTTCGACCGCAGTGCTCCACTGCCGTCAGGCGGGCACCTCGATCAGGCGGACGGCACCGCATGGATGGCGTTTTATTGTCAGAACATGTTGGAAATCGCGCTCATCCTGATGGATCACGACCCGATGTACGAGGATGTTGCTTTCAGATTTCTGGAGCACTTCCTCTGGATTACATATGCCATGGATCGAATTGGAGCGAGCCATGACGAGATGTGGGACACCACCGAGGGCTTCTTTTACGACGTGCTTCACCTGCCGAATGGGGAATCCATGCGGCTCAAGGTCCGGTCCATGGTCGGATTGCTTCCCCTATGCGCTTCCACGGTGCTCGAACCAAGCGGAGCACTGGCGCGCCATCCACGGTTGGTTGAACTGATTGACATCTTCAAGAAGCGCCATCCCGAACTGCTCAAACATGTTGCCCCTGCCGATGATAAGTTTGTGGGATACGCGGACCGCCGGTTAATTGCGGTCTGCAACAAGCAAAAGATGGAACGCGTTCTGTCGTACCTTCTCGACGAAAACGAGTTCTTCGGTCCGTATGGCATCCGCTCGCTCTCGCGCTACCACGAGAAGAATCCGTTCGTGTTTCATCTAAATGGGCATGAGTACAAGGTCGGATACCTGCCTGCGGAATCGAACAACGGCATGTTCGGCGGCAACTCCAATTGGCGCGGGCCGGTATGGATGCCGGTAAATGCCCTACTGATCCGAGCGCTGCTAAATCTGTATCAATTCTACGGCGAGGACTTCAAAGTTGAGTGCCCTACCGGGTCCGGAACATACATGACGTTATTTGAGGTTGCTCACGAGATCATACACCGACTCTCAAATATCTTTCTTCCTGATGCCAGCGGTAAACGTCCTCTCTATGGCGGCACAAAGAAGTTTCAAGAGGACCCATACTGGAAGGATTACATACTGTTCTACGAGTACTTTCACGGGGATAATGGCGCGGGCCTTGGCGCCAGTCATCAAACCGGCTGGACGGGGATTATAGCTCGGATGCTCGATGTGTCCGCTCGGCTAAGTGCCGCCGATTGGCTCCATACCTCCAAGGGCGAACTGAGCGCTCGGCTGACACGCGAACTGGTTGCAGGATAAGTTGCTTTGGACTCTGACCCGCAGTTTCGAGGCTGCGGGTGTCTTTTGTGGAGATAATAGAACCTTGAATAAGGCCTGACGCTAACGCGCTTTCAGCCCGAGCTTCTAGCCGTCCTTTTTCGATAAATTGCGCAACTGCGGAATTGATCCCTGGAAAAATCGTCTTTCGCTCACGGTGTCCAGAAATCCGCGCGATCAAAGAGATCCATGACGGGATCGGCTACTCGCGCAAAGTGAAGTTCTATTTCCCGATTCATTCAATTCATTGTTTAACTGAATCAGCATCTCGAGGCTAGTCACGTCTGTTCCGGGCAGGCCTCGAAATTTGAGTAGAACGGCTGGAGACTATTTCATAGCGGAGCTAGTACCCTCCAACCCAAAATGGCCACAGCCACGCCGCAGTCCCGAGAGCAACAACATACAGAATTCCCACACTGACAAGCGCTACTCCCGCCACAATGGACGATTGCGAGGATCGTTCGTTCAGCCGTGATTCGCAAGCTTCTGCGATCGCATCTGCTTTCGTCATTACTTAGTATCTCTCGGATATAAAACGATAAGGCCAATCGAGCGGTTCATACCCGTTTGGCTTTTGCCGCTTTGGAAGTGTGACCTTGGCATGCGGAATTTGCTTCCACGGCACCATAGTAAGGAGGTGATTGATGCAATTCAGTCGAGAACGCCGCTTATTGTCGCTTTGCACAACGTACCAGGGCGACTCCGGCGTGTCAGTCGCCGCAAACATCCCATCCCGAGCACGCGAGTAGTCGTACCAGCGACGATGTGACTCAAGATCCATCGGACTGAGTTTCCACTGCCTCATTGGATCTTCGATTCGCCTGAGGAACCTTTTGTGCTGCTCTCTTTCGCTGACCTCAAACCAATATTTGATGACTATGATGCTGTTGTTTTTGAGAAGGGCTTCAAAGGGTGGGCACATTCTTAAAAAGTCATCGTATTGCTTGTCGGTGCAAAACCCCATCACGTGCTCTACCAGAACGCGGTTGTACCAGCTGCGGTCGAAGAGGACAACCTCGCCGGCGGCCGGCATCTCTTTGATGTATCGCTGCGCATACAGCTGCGACCTCTCGCGTTCAGTTGGCGCAGGCAGCGCGACATGTCGGAAGACGCGTGGGCTAACGCGCTCCATGATGCGATGAATCACTCCGCCTTTGCCGGCGGCATCACGGCCTTCGAAAACTACTACAACCTTAGCGCCAGTGGACTTTACCCAGTCCTGCATCTCGACCAGTTTGGTTTGAAGCTTGTGGAGCTCCTGCTCGTACTTGGTTCTTTTTAACTTAGCCGTCTGGTGGTCATGCTTGTGACCATTGCTTCGATCTTTGAGGGGTATAACTGCAGAGGACAGCGCATAGTCGAGATTCATGAAACTAGTGTTGCAATTCGCGCCATCGCCAGAAACTGGCATTTCTGGCAGTTGGTCGTGCTCAGGCGTTGGAAGGGTTCTCTGGAGATGAAACAAGTAGATGAACGCAGAGCAGATCTTTTGCTGAAGTCCCCCGCTACCGGCCCCCGCAAAACGATACCGCGGGGGCCTATGGGGCTTGCGCATACTGCTGGTTGACAGGCGCAAGTAAATCGGTCGGTTACCTATCGAAGTGCTGCCGCTGTTGCTTGCTTTCTTGCCTTTCTAATTACCGTAGGAGCAAGTGCTTTGAGTTGGTCTTCGTCGAGCAGAGTAGTATTGTCGCCGGTGAATGCGCCACCTGCGGGCACCCAGTACAGGATCGCGTTCTTTCCTTCTCCGTCGCCCTTGCGAACTTCAATGCGTGACGCGTCGATTTCCTGGCCTCCTTCACCAGCAGTGAGGTAACTCTTTGCATTGAACGCGCGCAGACCGCCAAGCTGTGACGTCTTGGCTTCTTCGCTCGCGTCAGCAAAGCTGACGATAACAAGCTTGCCATCTGGTTCACGCTTCAACTTGAGGGCAGCGTCATCCAGGGCGGCCTTGCATGCGTTGTCCACACGCCCAGGCTTCTTCCCATTTGAGAAGTCGCATTTGCCAACTTCACTCTGAGCCACAACTGGAGGAGGAGGTGGCGGCGGTGGCGCCTGCACATCGACAGAAGCCAGACAGCTTGAACTCAGGCCGCGTGCATCGGTGACGCCCACATTTACATCAAGCTTGCCGGGCTGCACGCCGGATGTGTCCAAAGTAGCAACGGATGCCCACTCGCCTGCTGTTGCGCCGGCGCTGGTCTGTCCTTCTTGCACCGATCCTGCACTCGCGGAAAACTTTCGCGACTGAATGGGACGACCATCGGGAGTACTGCCCTGAACGTTGATGGTGATTGGCGTTGCCGCACCGGCAACAATACTGCTCGGCGATGCGGAACAGCTCACTACGGGTGGACGCGGTTGCCTCACGGTGAAGGCCACATTGCAGGAAGCGATATTGTTCTGTTTCTGTTTTGGATCAGTCACTCTCGATGTGACCTGGTACGTCCCAGGTTCCGCACCGGCAACGTCGATCTTCGCGGAAGACCCATCGCCAACCACCTTGCCGCCAGTGCTTTCCCACTGATAGGTAAGCGGGTGCTTCGGATTAAAGTCGGCCGTCTCTACCGATACTCCAAGCGGTGGATCATCTGCAAGAGCCTCTAAGTCATGTCCAACACAAGAAGCTGAGGGCACGCCAGGATTCGGAAGGCCGAAGTTGAAATTGAGCCCTCCTAAATAACGAAAGTTGTTCTGATTAGCATTGGATTGCGTAAAGAAGTTCCCGAATCGGGTCAACAAGTAGTCAACCTCAACGGCTCGGAGCGACACTCTGCGATTGATTGGGAAATCAAGTCCGCCGCCGAGCGTCATAGCCCATCCATTGTTTGAAGGTGAACCCGAGACGCCAGTGCATGCTCCTACCACTGGCTGACAGAGCGTCTTAAAGGCATTGCCGTAAACATTACTGTGTGCTGCGCCGGCCAAAGCGTCCACTAAGAGCTGCACGTGCTGGCCGCGAAATTTGAGTTGCGGCCCGAACAAATATGTGAACAGGTTGCCTGAGACCGATCCGTTTGCTCCCGATGGAAGCGCTGCAGTGGCAGGAATATTGAATGTGTTGGTGAAGCCGTTGTACCCCTGAAGATCCATCTTGACGCCAAAATTCTTGGCAAAATTATAAACGAATGCTCCGCCGCCGCCATTCATACTGTGATTCGTAGTAAATTGCTGGGCCGGCGCGAAATGAAGATAGGAGTAGTCCAGGGCGAGCTCTGCCTTTGGATACTCTTGAGCGATCCCGACAATGCCTGTGAGAAGCATCGCTCCGAGCACAAGAAGACTCTTCTTAATAGCAGCTGTCGTTTTGATTCTGAGCATGGAATACTCTCCTACAGCTGGCATCACGGGGCTAGTAAAGAATGTCAGCTTGGTTTTGCAATTGAGAGTCTCAGATAAGGTGAGTGGAATGAATACTGACAAGAGTAACAGCGATTATCCGGTCGCCGCCGAGCGCTGTAACTTGTCCTAGTCGCTATGTTTGATAACATTTTCTAGAGTGACCGAACGGCTGTAACAATAGTGCTCAGCGGCATATTGTTCAGCTACGGCGGGGCCGCCGCGAGCGGCCTCGTCGGCCATTCAGCAGCCCACCCAGAAAGAACTGATGATCCGTAGAGGTACAGGAAGAGAAAAGACCGACAGCGTCAGCGGTCCCAGGACTTGCTGGGCCACACAAATTATCGACAGTGATTGCAGATTCTCGCTGACGTGCTCGGAGTAGCATTTCTATCCAAGCCCGCGCAGGAGCGCGCGAAGATCATGCCAAGCGATCATCTCAACAGAGCTTTACTTAGTAGCCAACCCGATTGCCAGGGACTGATTTAATTCGTTGTTTTAGCTACTTGAGTTCCCGTCGCAGACTTCGGCCATTGATCGTCGGTTGGTCGCCACGACTTATCGGGATCATATAAATCCATCTGCTTGGCGATTTGAAGCGAATCAGGACCCATGTCCTTTTGATATATCGTGCCATCTTGATTGACTATGAATGTCTGCACGCCCGTCACTCGGTATTCAGCCGGCACGGCAACCAATGCGAATCCACCGATCATTACTCCTTGAATAACATAGTCGAGCCGACTTAGTGGTGCTGCTGGGCCTTGTCCCTTAAGAATCTTGAAGTAGTAACCGTGGTATGGGCCCTTGGAGGTGTACCCCTCCTGGATTGCGCGCGCTACTGCCTCACCGATCGGGCCTCCGGAGCTGCCGTCTTCGTTTTTCCAGTACAGGCCATCCTGTTTACCTGGAGAGCTGATGATCTTCTGGGCGTACTGATTGATGTCATCGTGGGCCTGAGCAGCGTATTGATGTTGAGCCTCGACGTAACCGTGACAGACTTGGATTGCGTCCAACTCGTTTGCGCCAACACGCCTGCGAAGGACCTCATCATGGCCTTCCTTGGCATCGAAGTACCACGCTCCATTCTTCTTGGCTAGAGGGATCGGCAACGGCCAAGCGTCATTACCGAGTAAAAGAGTGGCCTGATTTCGGTTTTTCTTGTCGATGGTCACCACATTCTTTTCTTTTGCCTTGGCAGCAAATGCGCTCGCAGCATTCTTATCGCGAACGGGATCGGCGGAAGAAACAAGGTCCTCCCCATCGGGACCGAAAATTGCCAGCAACGCGGGTACGTCATACGATGCTGCCGCTTGGATGAGAGCGTCCACGGCAACCTGAGGCGTAGCAAACGACTTCTGCTGAATGGGCCCGGTAGCTTGTTCTTGAGGTTTAGCGCACAGCGTTGCAGCGCCTAGGCAAAACAGTGAACATATTAGGAGCCTGTATGTGACGACATTCGACATTTTCATTTTCATTCTCATGTGCTTAGACTAATCACTTGACACTGTTTACCTTCTCCGACCACCGCCGCCTCTGCTGCCACCGCCTCCACTTCTACTTCCACCGCCGAAGCTAGAAGCGCCGCGCTGGCTGCTGGCCCGTGCCGAACTACCGCTCATGCCTCCCCCCGAGCCTCCGAAGGCACCCGACGCGCGAGAGCCCGAAGAGGGAGAAACACTTCGATTACCGACGCGATCACCACCCGAACCACCGCTTCTGCTTCCGCGGTCCATGGTCCCCGCCGACGCACCCCGGTCACCGCCACCTCTGAAACTGTTCTGGGCGCCACGGTCCACAGTGCCGGCCTGCGTACGACCACTTGACCGTTGAACATTCTGGCGTGCGTTTGCTTGACGAGTCGCTGCAGAAGATCCTCGAGTAGTGCCGTTATATCTTGAAGCAACTTGGCCGTTCGAGTACGGAGCACCCCCGCGATGTTGCGGGTTGTGCTGCCATGTATTGCCATTCCCCCGATTAACGCTCTGCCGGTTGTAATTGCGATTGGAGTTGTTTACGAAGTTATTGCTGCGATTGACATAAACGTTGTTGTTCCCTCCCCATCCAGCATTCCAGCCGCAACAGCCTCCCCAAGCTGCTCCCATCGCCATACCAACACCGAATGAAATCGCCATTCCCGCTGCGTAGTACCCCGGAGGTGGATACGCGATTGGAGGATACGGATATGCAGGTGTGCCATAAACAACCGTGGGATTGTAGCTAGGCACGTAGACTACTTCGGGAGAAGATGGCTGTATTACGACAACACTTTTACTCTCGATAACCTTCGTCTCTACCTTTTGCTGCTCGTTGGACTTTAGATTGCCGTTATCTTTGGCTTTTACGCGCATTCGTTGAACTGCGTCCATAACGTCGCTTTGTTGTGCCAGAAACGCATTGCCCAAGTCGGTGGTCCACTTGATATTTTCAGAAAGCTGTTTGACTAGATCGGGAAACGCCGCCATGGCCTGAACGCTCGCATCCCAATCTTGTTTTTGCACCGCATCAACGAGAGCTTTGTCTTTAAGATTCTTGTTTTTTCCCAACCACTGTTGAAGTTGAATGATTTCGAGCGGATAAGTAGAGCACGCCAGAGTCTGAGCCAGCAGTGGATCAGGATAGAGAGCGATAGGAGCAACTAAAGAATCAAGTTGTTCATTTGAGATCTTAGCTTGTTCCTGCCCGTTCTCCTGGGCGCGTAGCGAGGTGTCTCCCGGGACCATTAACATTACGCAGACTAAGGTCATCAACTTGCGTATGATTTGCTGTGCTACTTTCATTTCGCTTCTCCTATTCGAGCTCCTCTACCCATCTTTGGGCTGAATGGAGTCCGGCCTTTGGTTAAGCTCGCCTGAGCGTGAGCGAATGAGTTAACTTGAAACTCAAAGCTGCTTCCGCTGGTAGATCAATGTCTCTCTTGCCGGTTGTCGCAGCGCCAATAGTGCCTGCCGCTGCGCCAGTGAGAGCGCCAATCGCCGCTCCCTTTCCACCACCCGCTAACCCTCCAATTGCGGCACCCACGCCGGTGCCTCCAGCAATGACCCCCGCCGTTCGCTTGCCCTTGCCAGTTGAGGTCTGAGCCACTTCTTCGGCTTGAACGTTATAGGGATGGCCATTGATCGTGACAGACTGCAGTGCCAGCCTCAAGACGGCTCCTCCCTTAAAGCGCCCGGCTTTCTTAGCTTCCTTCACGATTCCGGTGATTTCCGATCCGGCTGGAATGACTACTTCTCCATCGACGGTGATAGCAGTCATAAGGGACCCTGTGAACACCCCGCCAGTTTGACTCGTCTTACTTCCCAAGGCGTGATTCGTGCGAATTGTCAGCGTTGTTCCGGCAGGCACGACGAGTGGCTTAGGCGGAGGCGGCGGTGGGGGGGGCGCGATCTCTGGCGCAGGCGCTGCACTGCCGGAGGAGGAAGCTAACTGTGTTGATTCTGAAGTTGCTGTAGAAGTAAGTTCGACCGAAGTCTGATCGTCAACGTTGACAACCCCAGGCTCGTGCTTCGCAATGCTCTCAAGTTGCTCTCGCGCAGCCTGAGTTTTCACTTTACCGGTAAGGGTTACTCTTCCTTTATCCGAATTAACGTAGAGCTCCGACCCTTGCGCAATGGGATCGGCCGAAGCTTTGCCCTGAATCTCCTGCGCGATTTTGTCGTCGTTAGGTTTGCTGGAACACGCCACCAGCAGGCCACCAATGATGACCAAGTAAAGCGATGGTATTCGTGCGCGCATGGGGTTCCTCCCGGGTGACATGTATCGAGGAGCGAAGTGTGTGCAACTCGCCGATTTCATCTGATTAGACCAGGAGAACCAACTGGCAGAAATAGCAGCGAGCGGCAGCGACGCATTCTGGAAAAGGATTCAGGAAGAATCGCTGGTAGCGCGAGATGTTATCCGGGAATGATAAAGTGCCGAATTGCGTACTGTATGAGCTCTGAATTTGTGTTGAGGCGGAGAGTCGCCATGATCCTGTATTTGTGGAACGCGACCGTGCGCGTTGTGAGATTTAATACGCTGGCCGCTTCTTTCATCGAACGACCTTCGGCGAGAAGCTGCAACACTTCGCGCTGCCGCGGGGTGAGAGATTTGCTTCCGTAATCACGTTTGTGGCTTCTTAAAAATTCCGATAGCGCATCTTTCGTGACCTGAGGGGAAATGTATAGGCGACCGTTCAAAGCCTCTTTGACCGCGATGATCAATTCGGGGATGGCTGAGGTTTTGAGGAGATAAGCAGAGGCTCCACGGCGAAAAGCCTCAGCCGCAAGCTCCGGATCAGGGATCATTGTCACGTATACAAGCTTCACTTCGGGGTTTGCCAGCTTGGCTTGCTCCCCGGCATCGAGACCATTTAGAGACTGCATGGCAATGTCGCTAACGATTACATCGGGTTTCAGCACTGCATTAGCGCGAAGCAGCGCCCGCCCATCGGCGACAATTCCCACAACTTCGAACTCAGCTTCCAAGAGATTTTTGCAGGCTTCTGCCACGAGCGTGTGATCGTCGGCGAGCAGTACGCGAGGCCGCGCTGGGGCGGGCGCGGCCTTCGCGGCGTTTGTGGTCATGTTGTCCCTGTAGTCATAAGCCACAGGCTGAGGTGGGTACTGCAGGACTTGCGCGAGCGTTTTTGCAACTGGAGGCTTCACTGTGGCGGCGCGTACCTATCGATTAGGTAACTGCCCCGGCAGGCTTAGTCACGGACGGAAATGCTGGGCAGAACCGTGACAAGACCGTAAGCGTAGTCCAAGGAGAGTGACACTGGCAATCGTAACAGTAAGTTAGTGTCACTCAGATAAGCTAGTCGGTAAGTGGAAGCCTGCCTGTCGTGGCTAATACTCGAAGTACTGGGTGTGACACTCGATAACCATCGCGAGGCACGTTTCAGTCATCTGCAGGCACGGTTTGAAAAGATGATTACGCCCAACGCCATTCTCGAAGTCTGTGCGAATAGAGGCGACCGCGAAGTAAAGTCGCATGCCTCAAGGTAGCTAGGCGCTTCTTCGTTCGGATCCTGCCCGGTCGGAAGCCGCAGGTCGCACAGCCAATTTGCTCACAGATAATGGATCATTAGAGAGAATATTGTTCCTGAGAGCGAACTGCACCAACTCAGCGTTACTTCTGAAATTCAGCACGTCCATGATGCGGTACTTGTGAAATGCAACGGTGCGCGCTGTAAGAGACAAGACCGAACCGACTTCCTTCATAGTCTTTCCCTCAGCTAACAGCTGCAGGACTTCGACCTGACGCGGAGTCAATTTCTTCTCAGCCGTTTTGGGTTTATTGGAACGGATGAATGAGTCTTCGATGAGCGCTTTAATCTTAGGCGTGACGTAAGTCCCGCCTCGCAAAACCTCATGAATGCTTTTTAGCAATTCTGAAGCTGCTGAACTTTTCAACAGATAAGCCGATGCGCCTGTACGAAGTGCCTCAGCTGCGACGTCAGGATCTTCGTTCATAGTTACGTACACGAGTTTTGTTCTTCGCATCCTCTGTTTGAGTTGCTGGCCCGCAGACAAGCCATTTAACAACGGCATGCCGACGTCGACGACAACCACATCTGGCTTCAACTCCAATGCGGCTTCCAGTAAAGCGCGGCCATCGCTTACGGTGGCGATAACATGGTATTGGGGCTCAAGCAGATGTCGAAATGCTTCGGCGATCATCATATGATCGTCCGCGAGCAACACAGTCGGTTTATTCATAATCTCTACCTCCGTAGGGAATTGGGACCGGAGGCTGGGAAGCGTAACACGAAAAACGGCTGCCACAGCGAAGAATGTCTGTTAATTGAAGCAGAGCGATCTTAACAGTAGGGCGCTAAAAACAAATGCTGTCAGTTTGGACAGGGAGAAGAGTTGGTCTGCGGCCTTCGAGTCCCTATACGAAACGCGACAGACAACACATTTGGTATGAGTTCCAAGCCTTCCAAGCTGTCAATCCGAATTGAAAAAACTCACCCTCGAAGTCTGTTCCCGACGAAGTGTTCTGGGAAAAGTAGAACCTATCGGCTTGAGTATTGCTTCCTATACTGCAGGTGCACGGCGACTGAATCTGTGGATTTCGCCATCCGCACCTTAATTCTGTGCGATTTCCCAGTGTGGGAACGCTCGGTCGGATGGTACCCGAGTACATACTGGTTCCTGAGTTCCGTACTGATTGCTGCGGCCGCACCGGCAATATTGTCGCTGTATCCCAGAGAGACTGTGCGTCCACCAGTTACGTCGGTAATCCCAGACAAAAGGCGATTTCCTAACTTTTCTTCGATCGTGCGGAACACAGGCAGGGCATCGACAGGGCGAATCGCGTAGACAGTTACGTCCGATTCTTCGGCAAGAGCCTTAATTTCTCGAAAGTTGAATCGACTATCGTTCTCTCCGCCGTCGGAAATGATCAAAATGGCTCTTCGCGCATAGCGCGCGGATCGCAATTTGTTCAAAGCAAAATAGATCGAATCGAGTAGAGCGGTATAACCAGCAGGTTGTACGAGGGCGAGTTGCGATTGGATGTCGCCGATCCCCTGCGCGGAGTCTGCGAGCAGTAAAGGTGAGCTGGAGACACCAACTGCGAAATATTCGTCTTCAGGGTTTGCGTTCTGGAAGAATTTTTCCAACGCCTCGCGTTCCACAGAGACCCTATTAACCATGCTATTGCTGATATCCAAGACCAAAGCCATCGAGAGGGCGTCATCGTCCAAGGAAAAGAAGTGAATTTTCTGCTTTTCTCCGTCATCGAGGAGTTCAAAGCTGTCCTTGGTGAGACCAGTGACTGGGCGGTTGAGCGTATCTGTAACGACGACCGGCACTAGAACCACGTCGACGTCAACGCGAAGGCGTTCCGGTCGAAGCTTTAAATGGTTAGTGGAGCCCAGGGGGCGGCCGGTGTCCGTCGCGCGCTCAGAAGCTTCCATCGTGCCGGGCCGCGGCACCACGTGCACCTCATCTTCAGACTGCGCGCTAGCCGAAGCGGTAAACGCTAAGGCAGCACCCAGGCAGGCTGACAAAATGTACAGACGGGTATTAAGGATGCTTTGTAGGCAGGGGCCAGCTTCGATCATAGGCGCTCCGGCGTCAATAATCTCAGCGGCATCTACACGTTAGCAGACTCTGCCTCGCAAAATCAAACGCAATTGCGCTAGGCGGCAAAATCGACGCGACAGAGCGTTCGATGGCGAAACTGACAGATCTGATGCCAGCGGGGAAATGCCTTGTTGCGCCACTCATTAATTCAAGCCTGAGTGTCCAGACGTAGCTGCTTAGAGCCTGCCAACCCGCAAATCGCCTCGTCGCTGTCAGCTTTGACAGTTCTACTCACGCCTACGGTTGCCTACATTGCGCGTGGAATGAAACCAAGCTTTTGGCTGGATCGATTGCTGTTGCTTGTCGGCGTTGCGTTATTGGCCGTCTATGTCGGAATCCGTGTTGACGGCTTCATTCATTCGCGCGCACATCAGCGCGGGTCCTCCGTTAACTTCAGCCTGTGGTCTCCGAAACGAATTGAGGAATACCAACAGGCATTATTGTCGGATTCCAGAGCGCCTGTGGCCCTATTGCGAATTCCGAAAATTGGGCTGGAAGTACCTGTTTTGGAGGGAACAGATGAGGTGACATTGAATCGAGGAGTCGGGCACATCGTGGGAACAGCGCGTCCGCTCGAATCCGGCAACATCGGGATCGCAGGACATCGCGACGGATTCTTTCGCGGGCTGAAAGACATTATGCCGGGGGACCTTGTCGAGCTCGAAAGCGGCGATGCGCACGCGTCCTATGCTGTGGATGAGATTGAAATCGTTTTACCAAGTGACAGTTCAGTGCTTCAGCCGCGCAGTAAATCCGCAATAACGCTGGTTACTTGCTATCCCTTTTATTTCGTCGGAAGCGCGCCAAATCGCTTCATCGTACACGCTTCACTTACGCAGGGTATTCCGGCCACAACTGCCCAGGCAGCATCTGAAGCTCCCGCCGTGAGCAACGAGAACAACTAGGAGAAAAATCAATGAAATCGTCATGGAAGACCTCTCTGGGCCGCTTAATCGTTGCGACTGGGATATTTCTGGCATTCACGATTGCGACGAGGGCCCAAGTTAAAACAACCACAAGTACAACGGAAGGAACATCGACCAAGGAATTTAAAGTGGACCGTGCCGTAGTCGAGCACGTCTCTGGCAATGACGTGTGGGTGAAGATGGAAGACGGGCAAGTCCGCCACATCGGACATGTTGCAGAGAATGCCAGGATCTCAGTCGATGGCAGAGAAGTCGGAGTTCATGAGCTCAAGCCCGGAATGAAACTTGAGCGCACAATCGCCACGACGACAACCCCGCGGACGGTCACTACGGTGCAAACCGTCACCGGCAAAGTATGGCATGTGACCCCGCCGAAGACCGTCATTCTTACTATGGAAAACGGAGAGAATCAGCAGTTCACAGTGCCCGATGGTCAGGTATTCAAGATTAACGGAGAAGAAAAGGACGTGTGGCACCTCAAGAAGGGCATGACTGTCTCTGCGACGAAAGTTACTGAAGCTCCCGAAACGGTTGTCGAACATCAGAGAGAGGTAACGGGAACTATGCCGCCTCCGCCGCCACCGTTGCCGAGCGATGCGCCCGTTTTGATTGCTCGCGTAGAAGTTTCTCACGGGCCGAGCACAGTGACCTTGCCGGCCGAATTGCCAAAAACCGGCAGTCCCGTGCCGCTCATCGGTTTGCTTGGCCTGTTATTCTCTGGCGCTTCAATTTGCATGCGATTTGCACGACGCTGACTACGTACTCTCTCCTCGAGCGGTTCGGCATGTCTGTTCGAGACCTCTGCCGAACCTTTTTTTAAACCATTACCTTTGAAGACAATCTCCGCGCGCCAAAAGTCTGCGGGCCGACCAAGTGATTGCTTCAGGCACTCGCAGGTGCGACAGACCTACGAAGTCACTCTGCAGGCGAGTCAATTCCTGAACAGCCTCGTCATCAATACTTCTAGTTGTGTACTGTCGATTTACGAATACTGCAACATTTACTAGTTACGTTCTGCTTGGTCGAACCGCAGAATCCCTATTCGGAGATAAGACAAGGTCATGTCTCAGCAACTGCTTCATGGCCAAGCCGCTCTCTAACCAGAAGGAGATTCTGATGCGGATCCCATCCAAGCTCCAATCTTTCTTCTTCACACACTCTTCTATCAACCTTAAGGTGCTTGTGGGTGGACTTTTGGGCCTCCTGCTTGCAGGGTGTGCTGAAAAGCAAGCAGCGGGTCCGCCGCCGCCTGATGTCCAAGTTGCGGAGGTGGAGCAACGGGATGTTCCCGTTTACGGCGAATGGGTAGCGCAACTGAACGGGCCGATTAATTCCGACATTACGCCCAAGGTGCAAGGCTACCTGCTCAGCCAGGACTATGTGAATGGATCGCTGGTTAAGAAGGGACAACTGCTGTTTCAAGTAGATCCGCGGCCTCTTCAGGCGGCGCTGGATCAGGCCAAAGCAGAAGTGGGCCGGGCCGACTCAACCATGACCAGGGCAAACAACGATGTCACACGCGATACACCATTAGCTGCCCAGAGCGCCATCCCGCAAAAACAGCTGGATGATGACGTTGCGAATGTGAATTCTGCTAAAGCAGGATTGGCGGCAGCGAAGGCGGGGCAAGAGCAGGCTGAGCTCAACCTGGGATGGACAAAGGTCTATTCGCCGGTGGACGGCATCGCCGGAGTTGCAAACTCTCAGATCGGCGACTTAGTCGGAACTACGACGAAAATGGCCACAGTTTCGCAAATCGACCCGATTTGGGCCTACTTCAACATCAGCGAAACTCTGTATCTCAGCTTCGCGCAGCAAATTTCTAAAGTGTTAACCAGGGGAAATGTTAGGACACCCGTATCTGTCGAATATTTGCAGGCGAACGACGCTCCTTATCCGTTTAAGGGAAAGATCATTTTTGTAAACCGCGAAATCACCGCGGGCACGGGAACAATTCAATTGGCGGCTGCATTCGCAAATAAGGACGCGATCCTTCGACCCGGAGGATTTGGGCGCGTGCGCGTGCAAACTACTACTGCCAAGGATGCTTTGTTGATTCCTCAGGCGGCCGTGATTGAGGTGCAATCGCAATACCAGGTCATCGTGGTCGGCTCTGACAATAAGGCCACGATCCGGCCCGTGAAAGTGGGAGATCGCGTCGGCACCAGCTGGATTGTTGCGGCGGGATTGAAGCCGGGCGAACGAGTGGTTGTCGAAGGCATTCAGAGAGTACAGACGTTCGCAGCGCAAGCGCCTCAGCTAGTAAAAGAAGGAGTTCCCGTCAGTCCGAAACCGTACGTGGTCCCCTCGGCCGAAGGCAATTAACCATGGCGAAATTTTTTATCAACCGGCCCATCGTTGCAATCGTGATTGCAATCCTGATGGTTGTGATCGGCATCGTGGCGATGCTCGGCCTGCCAACGGCGCAGTTTCCCAACATCGCCGATCCAATGATCCAGGTGAAGGCCACCTATCCAGGAGCCGACGCGCAGACGATTGCAGAGTCGGTAGCGACGCCGATTGAGCAACAGATGTCTGGCGTCACCGGCATGAATTACATGTATTCATTGAGTGCCAGTTCGGGAGGCGGAAGCAGCCTTTACGTCGACTTCCGACTGGGCACAGATGTCAACACCGACCAGATCCTGTCGCAAATGCGGACAGGACAAGCCAACTCGCAGTTGCCCAGTGAAGTGGTGCAGCAAGGCGTGATTGTGCAGCCCGGTACAACCGCCCCTTTCATGCTGCTCGATCTCTATTCGCCAAATGGTACGTACGACAATATCTTCCTGGCGAATTACGCCACCATTAATTTGCAGTATGCACTCACACGAGTTTCGGGTGTCTCGCAGGTTCAGATCTTCGGCGCCGGCCCTTACGCAATGCGCATTTGGGTGAATCCTGACCGGCTGGCCAGACTCGGAGTGACGGTCTCTGACATCACCAGCGCAGTCAAAGCGCAAAACAAAGTGAATCCGGCTGGGCAGGTTGGTGGAGAGCCGGTTCCGTCGGGCCAGCAATTTACTTACAACGTGCGAGCTCCCGGCCGGCTGCCAACAGTGGAAGAGTTTGGTGAGATCGTGGTCCGTGCTCAGCTCGACGGGTCGCTGCTGCGGTTGAAGGACGTAGCGCGAATCGAATTGGGATCACAATACTATTCCTATCTCGCGCGGTTAGGGGTGGCAGACGAACGTAAGCCAGCCCAGCCCGCTGCGCTCATCGCCTTATATCTAACTCCGGGAAGCAACGCCTTGCAGACGCGAGCCGCCGTCCTCAAGATGATGGGCGAGGCGAAAGGAAGATTTCCGCAAGGACTGAACTACATTGTTGCACTGGATACAACGCTCGCGGTAAGCGAGGGTATTCACGAAATCTACAAGACCTTAGTAGAGGCTCTGGTCCTGGTCATTGTAGTGGTCTACATCTTTCTCCAAGGGGTCAGGGCCACTCTCATTCCACTACTCGCCGTGCCGGTTTCCCTGATCGGAACCTTTGCTGTTTTCCCCATGCTGGGCTTCTCCATCAATACTTTGTCTCTTTTTGGCCTTGTGCTTGCGATTGGACTCGTAGTCGATGACGCCATTGTCGTGGTCGAGGCAGTGGAACACCATATCGAACATGGAATGTCGCCTCATGACGCGACTATCAAAGCCATGGAGGAAGTCTCTGGACCAGTGATCGCCATTGCTTTGATTCTGGCCGCAGTCTTTGTTCCTACAGCATTTGTCCCCGGCATCACGGGCCAGCTTTATAAACAGTTCGCAGTCACGATTGCCGTGTCGGTAATCTTTTCAGCTTTTAACGCGCTGACGCTCAGTCCCGCGCTCTCAGCCATGCTATTGCGTCCGAGAAAACCCGCGCGAGGTCCCCTCGGCGCTTTCTTCCGCTGGTTCAACCGTGTATTCGGGCGCACTACCGATGGGTATGTAAGTTGGTGCGCGCACCTTATTCATAAGGCTGCTTTTGCCTTTCTTCTGCTTGGCTTGCTAACCGTCGGTGCGATGTTCTTTGGCAAGAAGACTCCCAAGAGCTTTCTACCCGACGAAGATCAGGGTTACATCTACGCCGGTCTGCAATTACCCGATGCCTCCTCCCTACAGCGCTCGTCTGAAGCCGCCAAGGAAGTTGAGAAGGCGCTTATGGAGACGCCTGGAGTCGAATACGTCAGTTCCGTTATGGGATACAGCATGTTGAGCGGCGTAAACGCCACCTATAGCTCGTTCTTTTTTGTGTCGCTGAAGCCCTGGGAGGAACGCAAGACTCCGGAAACGAGTTACGACGGTATCAAGGCCCACTTGCAAAGCGTGCTCTCCAAAGTTTCCTCGGGAATTGCGTTCTCGTTTCCGCCACCCGCGATTCCTGGCGTGGGAACCTCAGGAGGAGCAACTTTCCTTCTGGAAGACCGGTCGGGGAGTGGCGTGGACTTTCTTGCAAAGAACGCGAAGCAGTTCGTGGCCGAAGCGCGCAAGCGCCCCGAATTGTCTGGAGTGATGACAACGGCTCTGTTTGGAGTGCCCCAGGTTGGCATAAAAGTTGACAACGCAAAAGCGATGACCCAGCAGATCGAACTCAGCAGCCTGTATGAAACCGTGCAGGCTTTCATGGGCGGTGCGCTGGTCAATTACTTCAATCGTTTCGGTCTGCAATGGCAGGTGTATGTCCAGGCAGATGGTGACTTTCGCGCGAAGGCGGAAAATGTTGGCAAGTTTTATGTCAGGAATGCTGCAGGGGGGATGGTTCCGCTCAGTACGCTCACGACAACGTATCCGCGCAGTGGCGCTGAGTTCATGATGCGTTACAACCTGTTCAACTGTGTACAGATCAATGCTGCAGCAGCGCCTGGCTACAGCTCGGCACAGGCCATGGCTGCGCTGGAGGATGTCTTTCGCAAGTCGATGCCAAACGAGATGGGCTTCGATTACATGGGCATGTCGTACCAGGAGCAAAAGGCGGCGCAGGGAGTTTCGCCGGCTGCGATCTTTGGGATGGCCTTCTTCGTTGTCTTTCTCATAATGGCAGCCCAATACGAGAGCTGGTCACTGCCTTTCAGTGTGCTGCTGGGGACGCCTGTCGCCGTCTTCGGGGCATTCCTGTTCCTGTGGATGCGCGGACTCGAGAACAACGTGTACGCCCAAATCGGGCTGGTCATGCTGATCGGGTTAGGTGCGAAGAATGCCATTTTGATTGTGGAGTTTGCGAAAGTGGAGTTCGACAAAGGAAAGTCTGCAGAGGAAGCGGCGCTGATCGGAGCGAAGCTGCGTCTGCGACCGATCCTAATGACGTCTTTTGCCTTCATTCTTGGCTGCGTGCCGCTATGGAAAGCCGCCGGCGCCGGAGCCATTTCGCGGCAGGTACTCGGCACTGGTGTCATAGGAGGCATGCTCGCAGCTTCAGTTCTGGCCATTTTCCTCATTCCAGTGAGCTTTGATGTGGTTGCGCGACTAGCTCACCGCAACCGCGCTAAGAAACCTGTACCTGTAATCAAAGCAGCGGCGGCCTAGATGATGAGGAGGCAGTTAAGGATGATCAGTAAGAATTGGATCGCACTGGTAATTTTCCTTGCTGGTTGCACCGTCGGCCCGAAATATAAGCGACCGCAAGTTGTAGTTCCCGATGTGTATCGCGGGGTCGCTGCTGATGCCGACAAGACCAGTCCTGCATCGCTGGGAGACGAGAAATGGTGGACGGTTTTTCAGGACGAGCAGTTGCAAGCGCTGATCCGTAGCGCGTTAGCGGAGAACTACGATGTGCGAATCGCTGCCGCGCGTGTGCTCCAGGCTCAGGCAGTGCTAGGCATCCGTCGGGCAGACCAATTTCCGACGATTGTCGGCGGTGCTGCAGCCTCTAACGACCGATTCCAACAAACCAAGAATTTCCCAGTGTTTGAAACCAGCGCTAATAGCGTGAGTCTGTCCATGGCCTGGGAACTGGATTTCTGGGGAAAGTTCCGAAAGGCAACTGAGGCTGCCCGCGCCGCATTGCTGGCTAGCGAATGGAATAAGCGAGCAGTTATGACAACCCTCGTTAGTAGTGTGGCCAGCGCGTACTTTCAACTGCGCGAGTTTGACTTGGAGATGGAGATCTCGAGGCACGCGCTGGCGTCACGGCAAGACTCACTTCGCTTGGTGAAAGTTCGCGCTTCGGGTGGTGTTACTTCAATGCTGGATGTCCGGCAGTCGGAACAATTAGTGTACGAAGCAGCAGCAATCATTCCTGATTTGGAACGACGAATCGAACAGGAAGAAAATTTTATCAGCATTCTAATCGGCAAGAACGCGGAAGCACTTCCTCGCGGGAAGACACTCTTGGAAAACACCTTCCCTCCAACAGTTCCTGCCGGCCTTCCTTCAGCACTCCTGGAGCGACGAGCCGATATCCAAGCGGCCGAAGAATCGCTGGTTGCTGCCAACGCTCGCATCGGAGTTGCAAAGGCAGCGTATTTTCCTCAGATCACGCTAACCGCCACCGCTGGATACCAGAGTTCTGCACTGACCAGTCTTTTCTCAGGCCCCGCGGGAACGTGGAGTTTCGGAGGGCAGTTAGTCCAGCCAATTTTTGAGGCGGGAAGACTTCGCTCGGGAGTGAGATTGGCGGAGGCTCAGAAAGAAGAACTCGTACTGGTTTATCAGCAATCGATCCAGCAGGCATTCCGGGAAATCTCTGATGCACTGGTTGGCTACAGAAAAGACCAGGAGTTTCGGGAACAGCAGGATTTGCTTACCCGATCGGCGCAAGATGCCACTGCTCTATCGCAATCCCGCTATCAAGGTGGCGTTACCAGCTATCTCGAGGTGTTAGATAGCGACACTCGTTTCTTTTCTGCACAGTTGACGTTGGCTCAGGCGCAACTGAATGAGCGTTTGTCCCTTGTGCAGTTATATGGAGCGTTGGGCGGAGGATGGCAACAGTAGCAGCTTTGCGAGTGAGTAAACTCCCCATCGATTCTCATGAAAATTTCCCGCAGTTCGATCTTGTTCGCGATAGTTGCTGCGGCGCTGTTGATCTCCGTCCCAAGCAGTATTTATAGACTGGTACAGAGCGGTGATCCTTATTTATTCACCGAGAAGTTTTTTCAAGACATGCTGGCCCGCTTAACCGGTCCAGGCAAACTTCGCTTCATCGTGCAGCCGATCGTCGCCATCACCATTGGCGTTCTACATGGGAAAAAAGATGTTCATGCGAACCTGCCTCCATTTCTCTGGATGCTTGCTTTCCACCGTTCGCATCGCCAGCATGCGCTGCGAACCGCTGTTGTCGGAGTTCGAGATCTTGTAGCAGTTGCGATTCTCCTCGATATCATTTCTCAGGCGCTGATATTTCACGAAGTACGTCCTGGCGCCGCCCTCGTGGTTGGACCGATCCTCATTTCCGTTCCTTATAGCCTTGCTCGCGAATTGGCAAATCGCATAAGCCGTGCGCTGCGTCCTCGTGCTTCAGCAGCGGGGTCATTTTGAGTCGCTCTAGTGAGCTCCCAGATGCGCCTCAGATTCGCACTCGCTGCAGCGATGATCGTGTCCTCTGTGAGCCCGTCTTTTGCGCAGGACTTGGTTCCACGAGCGTATGTAATAACTCCTGTTCACTCGAATGCAGTCGTTCTGACAAGCTCCTTCTTTAGTGGCGACATTCTGTTCGAGGGCGCCGTCCCAATTACCGACTCTACTGGCAGAATTTATGTGTCAACCATCAGCTTCTATCACGCGCTGAGTTTCTTTGGACGCTCATCAAACGTCACCGCCTCTTTTCCTTATGCCATAGGAAACTTCCGCGGGAAGGTCATTGGCACGGAAACCAACGCGTACCGCTCCGGCCTGGTAGATACGGTTTTTCGCTTCTCCGTGAATCTCAAGGGCGGACCGGCATTGCCGCCACCAAAGTTTCGATCTTGGAAACAGAGAACCTTAATAGGCGCGAGTCTGAAGATAGTTGCTCCCACAGGCCAATACGATCCAACCAAGCTGATCAATCCAGGGGGGAACCGTTGGAGTTTCAAGCCGGAACTCGGGCTTTCCCGGCGTTGGGGTCATTGGATAGTGGATGCATATGGCGGGGTAGCGTTCTTCACGACGAATCACGACTTCTTTTCGCGAAACCAATTTTCCGCCGGCAAAAACACGCAATCTCAGAAACCTGTAGTCGCCTTCGAAGGACATTTGAGTTACGATGTGCGGCCCCGATTATGGGCATCGCTGGATTGCAACTTCTGGCGTGGAGGCAGAACTACTCTGAATGGAATTGAAAGCCCAATCAGCCTGCAGTCAAATTCCAGAATCGGAGGAACGGTTTCGGTACCGATCAACTTCCACCAGTCTCTGAAATTCAGCTATAGCAGAGGTGCATACGTGAGATTCGGCGGCAATTTCCAAAGTGTATCTGTCGGCTGGCAGTATTCGTGGCTGGGCAAACCTGAATAACACCTAATAAAGGATGGACCGGTCACTCATTAATCTGATCTTTTTCAACCGTATGCGAAAGTGGGGCAGGTTGGGACGATCTCTTAGTTCTCCGCGATTATGCGATCTGAGTCCCGACTGTTTCGCAGCCGAGGGGCTCTCGAGGAGTCCTCAGGGGTAGAAGAGGATACAAGGGAAAAGAGATAGAAGACTACCCCAAGACCAATGAGAAGGCCGCCTAATCCCAAAAACACAAGAAAGGTCATAGGACTGTTCCACTGCAGCGTAAGGGCCTCGATCAGCAGGCCGAGGAATATGAGGGCTCCCGCAATCCGTAGGCGCCGTTCGATCTCGGTTATTTGAATTTCGACACTCATTTCGCGTTCCAATACTTCACTTCGTTGAGCTTGGTAGTGTTGTGAATCTGGTCATGGCACCCGGAGGTCAAGCATGACATCCTGTTGCTCTTTATATCGGCCATGATCTGAGGATCGGCATTGTGAGTTGCGCCTTCCTCAAAGGTCCGCGATCCGGCGTGGCAGTGCAGACACTCGCGGTTGTTGTAGGGACGGTAAAGATGGAGCGGAGGCTTGGGATTCCCTAAGTACTGCGCGTAAATGTGATGAAGCCCGCGCCACTTCGCCTTCATGCTGCCGTACATGACGTAATCGCTGTGGCAGGTGTAGCAAGCTTGCTCGCGAGGCACGCGGTTGTTCTGGAACTGGGAAGCGGGAAGCCAGGTTGGATCATCAACCTGCAGGCTGCGCCCGTAGGGCTCCATAAGGTGGCAGGACAGGCAGAAACTAGTCTGTTTAGATCGCTCCATGTGCTGCTCATAACCGAGTGCAGGCCTGGTATTTCTGCGCCTGGTTATGGAATGACGGAATGCCGGGAGCCGCCGAATCCACCGTGAGCGTGTGGCACTCCAGGCAGAGCACATTGACTTGGCTGCGCTTCAGCAGGCGCGGATTCGACGAACCATGGGGGAGTGTGGCAGGAGACGCAGCCTCCGGTCTTCACTGCGCGTGCTCAAAGACGAAAGGTCCCGCCTTGTCTGTATGGCAGCCAAAGCAAACCTGATCCTGTGCAGCGGTCGAACGCAGCCGGCGCGTCATGAACCCGCCATGCGGATTATGACAATTGCTGCACGACATCAGGCCCTCGTCCACGCGATGGTGAACGGGTTTGGAGAACTGTGGTTTGATTTCGAGGTGGCAGCCGTAACACAGCATTGGCTGGGCCATCATCAGAAGAGCACGTTCCACTTTGGGATGGTGTGCCGAATGGCAGTCAATGCAGCCTACGTTATTTTCTAAATGTTCCGACCGGAGGAAGTTGGCGTGCTCCTCTCCGAACTCATGGCAGCTTAGGCAGCGCTTGCTCGATTCTTCGCGCGAGAGTTCTTTAAAGCGGATGATCTTTGTAATATCGCCGCCTGCTTCGGCGTGTGCCTTGCCCGGTCCGTGACAGGCCTCTCATCCCTGATACTGCACGCCACGGTGATTGAGCATTGTCTTCCAGTGTGGGCTGTGATCGTAGGTCTTGCCGATGTCCTCGTGACACGTTTTGCATGTGTCAGTGCCGGCATAAAGCGATGGATCGGCAGGATTGTCGGTGAAATGTTCGCCCTTGGAGGAATCGGAATTCGCTTGGGGCGTCGATTCAGTCTGTTGAGGGGAATTCTGAGACTTGGAGTGCTTGCCGGAAGCGGCAAGCACGAACAGCGGCAGCACGAAGATCAAAACGCAACACGCAGCGTTGGTCAGTTTCATGCCTTCCGCCTTCAGTGTCGTTCCAGTTCCGGAGGCTCAACGCTAGAGACTTTCCAGCGATGTCCTAAGTGAACGCTTGATCTTTGCCAGATTCAGGCCTTTTCGTTCAGAGGCCAGCAAGACTCTGAATACCGAATTGGGCGGCGTGAACGCGGCTAGCCTTGCTGTGGGTTGGCTACTCTACGATGCCCCATTCTCTACGTCTGTTCCTGGATTGCTGCGAACATTGGCTGGAAAGGACTGTCCCGCTACCTAGCCCCCTGATAGAAGCGTTTCGTAAATGGCGCGATGAAGAGCGCTGGCTCCGAAGCTATTGTCCAACTTGTGGCTCTTTACCCAGCATGGCCCAATTAGTCGGCAAGGAACCGGGGCGTCGACGATTCCTTTCATGTGGATGCTGTGGCACACGGTGGCCGTACAAGCGCACGGGATGCCCATTTTGCGATTCCCAGAGTGACCATCGGCTATCAGTTCTCGCCATTGAAGGGAGAAGCACCTCTTCGCATCGATCGCTACGAAACCTGCAGCGGCTATGTGAAAACGTACGACGGAGAGGGACATGAAAATCTGCTTCTGGCTGACTGGACCTCCATTCATCTCGACATCATTGCTCAGGATCGTGGACTGCAACGATTGGCCGCATCGCTATACGGTTTTTGAAATCAGTCTAATTCCTGGATTCAATGAAGAGCACGAGTTATAGCCATCGCAATGCGTAAGCTCCGGCTAGGCGACTGCCTTCCTGGCTTTCTCGGCCCGCTTCGCAGCTTCGTGTGCATCTCGATATCCCCGTGCGATCGACCGAACGCCGCGCCCAATCTCTTCATACGCCTCGTCGTCGAGATTGGCCAATGACACACGTAGTGACCAGTTTGGCGCTTCGAAGCCGCTACCATTGAGCAACACAATTCCACGATCCTCCGCCAAACGAAAAGCAAGGTCCAGCGGATGCACATTCTTCTTGAGATACTCAACCGCTTCTTCGCCGATGTTCTTGCGCGCCCAGAACTCGAAGTCAATTAATCCGTAGTAGGCGTCGTACAACGGATTCGGCGTGACCTCCAAGCCCAGGCCTCCGATCAAAGCCCAGGCACGGCGATGCAAGATCTCCATACATGCCTTTTGATATTTCTTGGAGGTATCCATCAGTTCGGCAAGCGAGAACATACTCATCATTACTTGTTGAGGCAGTGCGAGCCCAGCCGTATGGTTGAGAGCTACGTCGCGACTGTCAGCAACAATCCGATCGATGAACTTGACTTTGCGCGGTTCCAGAGTGAGTGCGCCATAGCGTTTGTCGAGCGCTTTCAGATCGGCTTCAGGAAGCTTCGCAATCATCTTGTCAAAGATGTTGTCTTCGTGGATCGCGATGACCCCGAGCCGCCATCCGGTACAGCCGACATATTTCGAATAGGAGTAGACTCCGATCGTATTGTGCGGCAACTCACCGAGTAGCGATCGGAAGTTTTCGACGAAGGTACCGTACACATCGTCCGTGAGGAGCAAAAGATCGGGACGCTTCGTCTTAACCAACGTTGCGATTTTACCGATGACCTCGCGGCTCAGCGCCATTCCCGTCGGGTTACCTGGATTTACGAGAAAGAACGCTTTGATTTTGGGATCCTCGAGCTTTTTGAGTTCTGCGTCAGTGAACTGAAAACGGTTTTCCTGAGGAGCATGAATGGTGACGAAGTTCAAACCATAGTCCTCGAGATGAGGCAGCTCAAGATAGGGCGTGAAGATGGGTGTGCCCAGTGCAATGGTGTCGCCCGGACGCAGCAGGCGATTCATCTTCAGTGATTTGAAGATGTAACACATCGCCGCGGTCCCGCCCTCGACAGCATACAGATCGAACTTGCCGGTTGGAACCGGATCTCCGCAGACGGCCCACATCAGATACTCGTGCACAATGCGCTCGTTGTGTACGAGCATTCGATCTGGCACCGGATAGTTATCGCCAATGATGGAATCGACGAGCTCATGCACAAAGGCGTCGCGCTCAAATCCGAACTTCTTTACGGCAAATGTCACCATTGATGACAGGAAGGAAGCGCCGGGCATTTCTGCGTGCTTCGCAAGCCATTCGTCAAGCCGGCCGGCGATGCCTTGAGCCTGCGGCATTCCGCCAAGACCTGCCGGGTGCTCCATTACACGTTTGCTCTCCGTGATTGCGAACTGACCTAGCAGAAAATAGCCCTCGCGCGGAGTGGTCGCGATCCAATTCGGGTTGCCGCGGCCGGCATTGAGAAATGCTGATTGAGTTGTACGGGAGGTTTTCTTAGCGAGTTTGATCAGCTCGTCTTTGATCTCGAACGGGCTCAACGTCTCGAACTTGCTGAGGTCCATAAGGTCCATGATTTTCTCCTCGTTGTTATTTGGAAGATCCGAAGGTTAAGAGCACGATCAGCACCATGCCCCAGATTGTGAGGAATGTGTTACCAACTGCGTAGGTCACTGTGTACCCAAGCGCCGGAACCTGGCTCTTCCCCCGATCGCAGACGAGCCCTAGGGAAGCTGTCGTCGTGCGCGCGCCAGAAACGATGCCGAGCAAGATCGCGTCGTGGAACCGGAAGAGGTACTTGCCGATGTACATGCCCAAAACAAGCGGCACTGTTGTGGCAACGGCACCCCACAGAAAGAGACTTATGCCCTGTGTCCGCAAGCCATTCACGAAGCCTGGACCCGCCGAGATGCCGACTATTGCAATAAAGATGTTGAGGCCGACGGAGTTCATGAACCATACGGTCGAGGAGGGTATGCGGCCAAATGTCGGCCGGACCGAGCGCAGCCATCCGCACACAAGTCCGGAGATGAGCGCGCCGCCCGCAGTTGAAAGGGTTATCGGTATGCCTGCTACTTTCCAAACTAGCGCGCCGATCAGTGCGCCGACTGCGATTCCGGCGCCGATGAACGCCACGTCGGCCACATCCGTAGCACGATCAGGAACGCCAATCATCTTGATGGCTGCAGCGGTGTCTTGAGTGCGGCCGGCGATGCTGAGAATGTCGCCACGGAATATCTTCGTGTTCGGCAGGATGGGAATGGACGTAGCGACTGCGCCTCGCGTAATCTTCCGCAGAAAAACGCCGCGAGCACCGGGTTGGTGCGCAATCTCAGCAAGAGTCTTTCCGTCCACCTCTTTCTTAGTTAGACAAACATCGATGCCCTCGACTGGAACGCTCAAGAGTTCAGGATCATCAACTTCTAGTGCAGATTGCCCGCCAATCGCAGTACCTTCGCGCCCTCCTGCAACCGCAGCTAACTTCGCTCGCTCGCCGATAATGTTTACGAGTACTTCACGAGCACCTACAACTGCTATTACATCGCCCTCGCGCAATACTGTGTCTGCAGCTGCTTCCTCAATCACTCCATTTCGACGCAGGCGCAGGACAAAAACGCGCGCGTTGGGAACAAGCGATTCCGCTTCCGCAGCTCGCAAACCGTTGACTCTGCTGTTCGCGAGCACACGGAATGCCCGTACTTCCCATCGGTGCCACGCAGTGCCCGCCCCACCAAGATCCTTCGTTCCGCCATGTTTCTCCTCGTAATCCTTGCAGGCTTTGGCGAGATCGAAACGGAGCAGCGCAGGGCCAAGCAATCCGATGACGATCGCCGAACCGACCGTCCCAAAGATGTAACTCACGGCATAAGCTATTGGCATTGAGTTGAGTAGCGCCTTCGTTTGGTCGGCGCCGAGCCCCAATCGGTTGATTGCGTCGGTTGAGAGTCCCATGGCCGCAGAGATTGTTTGAGAGCCCGAGTAAAGTCCTGCTGCATAGCCAAGGTCATAACCGACTAATTTGACGATTACGATCGGCACCGCCAGGCAGAGCGCACATTGGACAACAGTAAACAGGGCTTGTGGTCCTCCATCTTTCGCGACGCCGCGAACGAACTGTGGCCCGACTCCGTAGCCAACAGCAAACAGAAACATTAAGAACACGGTCGCCTTAAGAGGCGTCGAAATCGTAATTCCGATCTGTCCGATCAGGACACCCGACAACAGCGTGGCAGTGACCGATCCCAGACCGAGGCCGCGGAATTGAAATTTGCCGAAAAAGTAACCCAGCGCGAGTGTGAGAAAGATAGCGATCTCCGGGTATTGACGGAGGGTTGCTGCGAACCAGGAAAACATGTAGTCACCTCTGTATTTCAACCCGCTCCGCGCAGAGGTCGAGAGCAGGAAGCCCAAGAGTCCGCTTGACGAAGCTTTTTTTGACAGGGCTTCGTTTGAGAGCCACGCCGCAGAAGTGAATAGCTGCTGGTGCTCTCAATCTTGGTTTGCGCTATTCATAATCAGAAGAATCGGCAGGACCAACAACTGGTAAACCTGTCAGTGATGAACTGGAGCATCCTTGCTTCGCAGTTTCAAAAGGGGACAAAGCAGTCCCACGCGCAGGCAGAGCTCAGCCAAGCCACCCCTCCCGCAAGTTACTCTCGACCTGCTTCGGAAGATCTCCCGTATCTGTGCCTAAGCAGCAGAACTCCGCGCCACGCGCTTTGGCTGTTCAATACCTTTGCCGCGACCGCCGGCAGCTTCGAGATACGCTGGCGTGAGCAGTTTCAAGCCAAGCGCCGCAGCGAATCCGTGGATTTCTTTGACGTCCAGCTTGCGCATAAACTCGATCGTTTCCCGATTGATCACTTGGCCGGGAACCATGATCGGAAATCCAGGCGGGTAGGGAATCACAAAGTTGGCAGAGACCAGCTCGGGACCCTCCTTCAGACGCCGATCGATTTCCGCACTCGAGAGCTTCACATGCTCACACTGTTCCTCGCGATATGCTCCGAAGAAAGCAGAGCGCATGTCGCCCTCGCTGGTTGTGCTCGCCGGATTTTGTCGGAACGTGTTGTGAAAGCTAGTGAAATTTGGAAGATCAGGCACATCCTCCATCAGAGACTTTACGCGTGCCGCGAAGGCTTGCTGTGCCTGTTTGCCGCCACGCTGAAGTTTCACGTCTATCTGTTGCGAAATTCCGACGAGGACTTTGATTAAATGTGCAATGTCGCTGCGAGTGTTATTGATGTTGGTTTGCAGCAGCACGCTATTGCGGGAGGTTTTGTTTAGCTGAATATCGTAATCTGCGGCGAGTATGTTCTTGAATTGCGTGCCGTCGAAACCGGCACTTCCACACACTAACGTCAGCCGCGTCACGTCGAGCGCAACTTCATCGTCGCGCAGGCATTTCAGACTGGTGGACCAGTTTGTGCCAGGAACCAGGTAATCCACGAATCCGGAAGCGCGGAATTCTTCCGGAATCATCTCGTCCGCTCCGGCAACATGGAAATATTTTGAAACCAACGGGTGCGAATTAACTTCACGGCGCACGTCAAGAGCCAATTGAATCGCTCGATTTACCAGCTCGTATCCCTCCAACTCCATTTGGCGGCGTGCCACATCGATCGATGCAATGATCTGGAGGTTGGGCGAAGTAGAGGCATGAGTGAACACCGCTTCATGGAACTGCTCTTCTACAGTGTGATAATCCTGATCTTTGACCAGGACCATCGACCCTTGACGCAAGCAAGACATTGATTTGTGTGTCGAGTTCGTCTGGTACACTCGCAGCCGTACTTTGTCAGGATCGGCCAAGAGACGCGTCTTTAGTACCTCTGGATTCGAGAGGTCGAGGTTATCTCCCAACTTTTTCTTTTGCTCCTCATAGGCCCTGTGATACGCGGGATCTTTAAACTTACGCTCCAGAATGGCTGCAGCTCCCATCGCCGTGCGCCGGCGATAGAACGGAGTCCATCTGGCAAATCCAAACCATGCTTCGTCCCACAGGAAAATCAGGTCAGGTTTGATGGCCAGGCATTCTTCCATCACGCGTTCAACGTTGTAGATATGTCCGTCGAAAGTGCAGTTGGTGAGGACAAGAAGTCGAGCACGGTCCAGTTTTCCTTCGGCTTTCAGTTCGAGTAGGGCTTGTTTTATGGAGGCCAAAGGAACTGCTCCATACATCGAGAATTTCCTCAGAGGATAGGCTTCAAGATAAAGAGGAAGTGCTCCAGAAAGAACCGCACCATAGTGATGTGATTTGTGGCAGTTTCGATCGACGAGCATGATATCGTCGGGACCCAGCAACGCCTGCTCAACCATCTTGTTCGACGTTGAAGTGCCGTTCGTGACGAAGAATACATGGTCCGCCCCAAAGGCTCGAGCGGCCTTCTCCTGGGCGACCTTTACGTTCCCGGTGGGTTCCAGCAGACTGTCGAGACCGCCTGTGGTAGCGGATGATTCCGCGAGGAACAGGTTCATGCCGTAGAACCTGCCCATATCTCGAATCCAATTCGACTTGAAAATCGATTTCCCGCGCGCTACCGGCAGCGCATGAAAGGTGCCCATGGGACGTTGGGCATATTTCTGTAGATTGTCAAAATAAGGAGTTTCAAATCGGTCCGCAATTGCATCCAGGATGCTGAGATGCAGCTCCAGCGGTTCTTCGACTTGATAGAAAATCCGTCGGATATATTCCGCAGCGGTGGCATCGCCTGCGATCTTTTCCACTTCGCTTCCGCTGAGAAGAAAAATGTCGAGCTCCGGACGAATCTGCTTCAGCGCTCTTGCGAGCTCCAGAGTCTGCTCGCCAGAACGCGTACTGAACGCATGAGAGGGCAGATTCGCCAGCAGAAACTCACGTAAAACCGGTGCATCATGAGAGGAGGCGAACGGAACGCCATCGGATGCGATTACCGACTCGATATTGCCGTTCACAATCGATGCGAGTACTGCGTCTTCAAAGCTCCCGACAAAGACCAATTCGTAAATGAACCTGTCCTGCGGACGACGGAGCTTTTTATACTCCTGTGCCATTTCGGGCCAGGCATCCCGACGGAGAGGTGTAACGACCAGCACTTCAAAATATGGGCGGTGAGCGGCAGCGTCGTCTCCGCCGGGAAGACCCTCTCCTAACCTGACCGGCTGTTCTTCTCCGTCCCACTCAGCCGGATTACTGCGATATGAATGCGTAAGAAGAGCAACGTGGATCAACTGGACCAATCGAACGGTTCGTCTCAGATCACCAGAGGCGATGCTTTCCTCCAGACTGCGCATCAGAATGGGACCGGGATAAGCGAAGTAATCCTCCCATTGTTTCAATTCCTGGAGGGCAGCAAACGTCGAACTTGAATCTTTCTCTTTTCCTGCCTCCCAGGCGCGCGCTGCGTCCAACAGTGTCCGCCACCGGTCAAACCGGGCTTCTGCTGCGGTAAAGAACTGATCAACACGAGTGCCTTGTGCAGTTGCTGCAATACTCATCACCTTCCTCCAGATTGTTGCGGGTTATGGTGCTTCATGGCGCAGATTCAGCTCAGCCTAGTTCGCGGTTTTCTGAGCTTTCACAAAGTTGTATTTCGCGCTCAGCATGAGTCGGGGAACATTTCCCGTTGAGCCGTCTTTCTTCACCACCCAGCCGTACAGAAATTCTGTGCCAACATGCAACGATCCAACCACATTCCAGATAACGTTTGCGGATGTGTAGTTGCTTTGGTGGAAAACAGTGCCGGGCTGGAAATTGGTATTGTCGACTTGCACAAATCCGTACATAACAGAGGACCGCACTCTATCCATCCAGAAATGTTGATAACTTCCATAAGCGGCAACGACGGGAACGGCCTTCAAATGGGGATCCTGCGTGCTCGTTACAGCAGCGTCGATGCCCAATCCGGATGTATCGTTCAAGTATCGCTCAATGCCATGGCCATATACGCCTTGGTAGACGAAAGTATCCTTACCAAATGTCTTATGCGATCCAGTGAAGTTAAATCCCCACCCAAATACCGAATCACTAACCCCGTTTGGTAAGAAGGCTCCCACACTTCGGAATAGTCCAGATAGCTGTATGTGTCCTCTTTCCATGTCATGACGAAGAGTCGCGGTTCCGTCCGGAGCTTGGTTACTGGGTAGCGCCTTGAACTCTGGAGTCGTGAAAGCGATGTCCGATGAAGCTTTTTCGAGCGCTAGCCTAAAAGTAGTTTTTTGCCCCAACGGAATGCTGTAGCGGAACTGCGGATTACGGAGTGACACCTGCGCGTTCGGACCTTGGAAATCGAGTTGATCGGGACCGGAATCCGGATCCTGGAAATTTGAGAATGTCTGGCCGATCAGAAAGTTCTTCATTTGCGCATATGCATGCCGCATGCGTGGCGTGGTTGAACTGGAGCCGAAGAGGTCTCCTTCCACGAAGAACCGTACGCTCCCCACGTCTTCCAACGGAATTAAGAAGTCGAGGTTTAGCCGAGTCGGCCGCACCGATACCGTAGAGTTCGTTCCACCCCCGCTTGTGGGAACGGGAATACTGGAAGGGATAAAGCGCTCCGGATCGCCCGCGGGCCTGAGATCGCGGATGAAGTCGCTCTTAAAGTAGCCGCCGATCTTCAAGAGCGTTTTCGTGCCGGGTAGCCGAAAATATCCAGGGAAATTTGGATCAAGCGGCAAGTTGTCCACTCGGGGAGCCGCTTGAGGATCCTGAGAGTAGGTCTCATAAGTTGCCACGGCTTCGCCCGTTTGGTGCTTCGCCTGTTTGTTCAACTCCTCAGTTAACTCTTCTTTTTTGTCAGAGGACTGCTGAGCAGCCGGGCTACCCGATGACTGTGAGTCAGTAGTGCGTGCAGAGAGCTTGTTGAGCTGATTCTGAACATCCGCCATTTGGGTCTGCAGGCTTGCGAGTTGCTGCCGAAGTGCTTCAACCGCAGCCGCCGACGGATCTGAACTCTGCGAGCACATAGCACTCGCGTAGAGCAGCAGGACAATGAGGCAGCCCAGACATGCCTTCCCTCTATTAAAGATCATGAGTGCACCTCCAGTGTTTGTGAGCCGAGTATTCTGCTGCCAACCGTCACAACAAACTGTCAAAAGTCTCAGCGATGCAGGCAGAGTTATCGGTCATGAAGCGGGGAACTGTTACAAGGTGCCCGATGTTGAAATCTGCGGACGATAGGGTCCGGTTCTTTCTCCGGCACTTGAAACTGCCCGGTTGTGTCTGGCAGGTTTGCCAGTGCCCGCTTCAGCCTTTCACCGCCTATCATCCTGTGCAGGAAACCTCGAACGGCACCTGTCTACTCCCGTGAGTTTCAGCACATAACACTCCTCAAAGACAGGCTCGGGCTGGCATTGTTAAATCTAGAAGTGGAGAAGCGTATGTCAAGAATCACTTGTTTGTCTGCTGTGCTGCTGGTGGCAATAAGTTTTGTCGGCGCACAAGACGTTCGTTATAACTTTGATAAGACCGAAAACTTTAGCAAGTTTAAAACGTATAAGTGGGTTCTGATTAAGGGGGCGCAAACTCCCAACGATATCGTAGACAAGCAAGTTAAGTCGTCGATCGACGCGCAGTTAGCGGCGAAAGGCTTAAGCAAAGTGGATTCAGATCAGGCAGATATTTTTCTTGGATATCAAACCGCGATCGGCCAGGACAAACAATTTACTTCGTATAGCACTGACTGGGGATACGGGGGCGGATGGTATCGGGGCGGCTGGTACGGAGGGATGGGCGGATCTTCCATGACTACCGGACAAACGTCAACCATATATACCGGCCAGCTCGTGGTTGACATGTATGACTCAACAAATCACACCTTGGTTTGGCGAGGCGTCGCCAGCAAGACACTCGATCCGAAGGCCAAGCCTGAAAAGCAGGAAAAAAATCTCAATAAAGCCGTGGCTAAGCTCTTCAAGAATTATCCGCCGAAAGCGAAGACATAGTCAGTACTGACTGGGTAAGATCGGATCGGCGACCACTACCGATCCGCCACACTCTCCTGTACTGCAACTACGAAGGACTGTTCCTAAGTACGAACGACGGATGAAAATACCGTCGTTCTAACGTTTGTAAACTGCTGATTTCTGGTCAAACTTTTCACACTCTTTCTTGTTTGACTCCCGGGCTTGGTTCTGGTTGCATCGTGGTCCGAGCGCGGGCAAAATGGCAGGGACGTGTGGGATATCCACTTGCGTGCACGCCGGGAATGACAGCATTCGAGCTCAAGCGCGCGACTGCGTCGGCCGCAAAGTGTCCGTCGCTGCGAGGAACCGTGCAAAATCGACCATCGCGGCAAACGTGATCACAAGATGTTCTCATTCTAGATTCGGAAATCACAAGATGTTGACTGAGTTTGCACAAACCGGAGGGGAGGGCCACGGCGCTTTGGAGTACAAAACGAACTACAACTACCTGCAGATCCCGTGGGAGCCTTGCCAGGGAGTGCCCCCACGGAAAATGCGGTTGTCAGATCTACTGACCGTGACCGAAGTTAAAGATGACTCCAGTTGTGTACCGGAAGTTATTCTGATTGGCGTTAGAGTGCGTGAAGAAGTTCCCGAAGCGGGTTAGGACGTAATCGAGCTCCGCTGCTCTAATCGACACGGTATGGTTGATGGGAAAGTCGATTCCACCGCCAAGCATCATTGCCCATCCATTGTTTGAGGGTGAGCTCTGGGTGCCGCCGCAGCTTCCGGCAATTGGCTGGCAGAGTGTCTTAAACGCGGAGCCGTAAACATTGCTGTGTGCGGCACCGGCCAACGCTTCCGTCATCAGCTCCATATGCTGGCTGCGAAACTTAAGCTGCGGACCAAAGAGATATGTAAATAAGTTACCTGACGCAGTACCATGGGCTCCAGAAGGAAGTGCTGAAGTGGCAGGAATAACGAAAGACTCCGTAAAACTGTTGTATCCCTGCAGGTCCATCTTTACGCCAAGAATGTGGTTGAGGTTATAAACGAATGCTCCGCCACCGCCATTCAGACTCTTGTTGTTCGTGAATGCCTGGGCCGGAGCGAAATGCATGTACGAGTAGTCGAAGGAAAGCTCTGCCTTTGGGTACTCCTGCGCCATTGCAGCTACTCCGAGCAGCAGAACTGTTCCGAAGGCAAAAAGTTTTGTTAAAGTCATTGTTTTCTCCGTTTGTCTCAATGCTGTTCGGAAGGCAAGCTTTGTCACCTTCCACTCAGTTTCGATATCAACAGAGTGTCGATATCAAGTGGCACTCTAGAGACCACTGAGCGTGGGTAACACTGGCAAGAGTTACAGCCTGTTGAATAGTTATCTATGGTGAAAGGAAGACAAGATCGAAGCTTCAACGAGCTGCTGAAGCGGCGTTCAGTGGTTGGGGCAGTCGTTCCGGCAACAATAACTCAGCTGCAGAGTCGTTCTTTGTCGAATCCGTAACGAGATACGTGGTTTGCGACGGGAAGGCAAACTGGGCGCCGATCTGCTGTGCGATGGCCATTATGCCGTGTAGAAGATCTTCTTGAATTCGCAAGAACTGATTCCAATCTAATGCATACACGTATGCAAATACGTCAACATTCAGGGAAAAGCTGGCCATCTGAAACAATCGCACGCGAACTGAATCCCTGTCGATGTGTGGATGGGCTGTCAGCAGATTTTCGACGCCTTCTGTCATGGAGCTTATTTGAGCAGATGTAGTCTCGTAGCGCAGAGTGATTGTGGGGTGAAACCAGAATTTGTCGCGACAAGAGATAATCTCCAGATTCATGTTCGCAAGCTGGCCGTTGGGAATAACGAGCATTGTCCGATCAAGAGTTCGGATCCTGATCGATCTCAGGCCGATATCGTCAACGGTGCCCGTGACTTCTCCTACCTTGAGAACGTCTCCCACTCGCACCGCCTCATCCATGATTAGCGAGATGCCGCCAACTACATTTTCGAGAGTCTTCTGGGCTGCCAGCGCGATTGCAATGCCACCAACGCCGAGGCCGGCCAGTGCGCCTGTCGGGCTTATCCCGAAATGCCGGAGCATGACCAGAAAACCAACAAACACGAATACCAAGTCAACGGATCGGCGTATCAGACGCTGAACGGAAGCCCCTCCCGATGCATTTCGGCTTTGCCGGCGAGCGCGAACGTATTGCTCGCTTCCGCGGTTGATCAAAATCGAGAGCCACACAGAGGCGCAGATCGTAATGAGCGTGGCCAAGGTTGACCAGAACTGCCGCGCGATGAGGGAAAGACCCATCTCCAAGAGCAGCCAACGAATAGAGGCTGCGACAATCAGTAAACGAATCGGTTGCGGTAATACTTGTCGCGGACGTTGATCTGTCCGCCGCCGGAAACGGTTGAGAAACCAGCCAACAACCGGCAACAATAAACGATTCAACAATGCCGTCAAAAAGTAGATGAGAGGAAGGCCGACAAATACAAAAACCCATTCATAGGCAGGAATTCCTAATAGGTAATTGTTCACGAAGGCTTGTGGAAAGATATCCTCAGCTGATATTTGGTGGGTCTCCTCATAGATTGCGGGAATAGCTTCCAGGGTTGCGCGGGAGAATAGCCAAATTTGGCCGCTGTCCTCTCTCTCAAAACGCTCAAGAGTGACCTCTAGATTGGTTCCGTTGATGGTGCCGACTAGATATAGATCCGGCCGAAGCAGACTTGTGGCAGTGCCCTCGGGCCGGTCGCTAATCTCATTGAGACGTGCTGGTAGCCGCCTGTTCAGGACAACATAGAGTTCGCCGGCAAGAGCAGCGGTCGCCTTTGGGCCTTCGCGAGCGTTGAGATATTGCGCAGCGACTTGGTTGTCTTTCTTGCCGGCGGCGAGCAGGAAGCCCAGAACAGTTCCGCGAGGAGTGCTGCGTCCGAGTGGATCCTTTCGTGCCAGAGCGGAAGGTGTAGCAGGTTCTCCGCTTGGCAGTTGTGCCCACGTCGAAGTGCAAAGCAGGCAAGCCAAGAGTAAATGACGGCCGATGAACCGCACTCTTATAAGTGAGAATCTCCGCAAGAGGGTGTGGCGGACAAGATACTTCACGATCTCATTGTGGTCTCACGGAGGTAAAGCGGCACTGGTAGAACTTGCAGGCTTAGGCTGGCTCTGTGTACCTGGAATAGTGTTCACCTGTGATTCTTGCCAGTACACAATTATTGGTTGCCCTCATCTATTCATGCTTAACGCCTGTCGCCCCGCGTCGAGGCCCCAGCAGGAGTGTCTAAATGTGGTTTGTGCCTAGTCAGAAACGAGCACTATCGATACTCATATTCGTATTGTTGACCTTTGCAGCTATTGCGTATGCCCAGTCAGACGTTCAGGAACTTACACTTGTGCTAAATGGTCACAGCGGGCAAATTCTCGTTTATCGAATAAACGGAGAGGCGTTTGTTGACGTCGAGGCGCTTGCGCGCATCGGCCAAGGTTCCGCAAGTGTGCAGAAAGGTGAATTGGTTCTGACGTTTCCGACAGCAGTAGCGTCTGCTCCGGCCGGCGCACCGGTTGAAGGGATGACGAGAAATTTTAAGACAGCAGCTCTCAAAGATCTCGCCATCATCAAGGATTGGCATACAACAATCGCACATGCACTGCAACGTGGTCTACCTGGAGATGGCAGCCGCCTGGTAGTGTTTCATGATCGCGCGGCCGAAGGCCTTCACCTTGCAACGGTAGATACCTCAACTCATGCCGATCAGGAATCTCTACGATTGTTGACGAATCATTTTAACCACGTCGACCGATGGAACCGCAGGCTTGTCGATGCTCGCAAATCGATGAGTACTGGACATTATTCAATGAGTACGGACGCTCTAGAGAGAGACTCTGACTATCAAGCGATCGCACGCTGCTCCGAATTCCTCAGCGCGATGTTAGCCGGAGGCAAATATGAGGACAATGATTCTTGCCATTGACCCTGGCAACGTGATCTTTGCGCCTACCTACCACGACAACAATAGACTTCTGGCAAACTTGCCAGTTCATCTTCTGCTTGCCGCAAACCAGCATGGATGCGTTCACGAATTCAGGAAGCGGGGCAGCTGGCTATGAGATCGAAATTAGTACTTTTCCTGACACTTTGCCCGATTTTCGCAAACTCAGCACCAGCGCAAATGACCGATTCCCTCCCGTCAGTGTCTCCAGACATTCGGGACAGCCGTAAGCATCTTCATGACAAAGATGACGTCGGCCGCATTGGCCACCGGAATCTCGGCCACACAGGCTTCGGCAACTGGTACTCCCTTGATAGTGAAATTGCTCTTGGCAAGGAATATTCCGCAGTCGTCGAGCGTAACCTAAAACTCCTCGACGATCCCGGGGTCACCGAATATGTGAATCGAATCGGCCAAATGGTGGTCAGTCATTCCGATGCCAAAGTGCCGTTTACGATCAAGGTTGTTGATTCTGACGAGCTGAACGCGTTCACCCTACCAGGCGGCTTTTTGTATGTGAACCACGGGGTCATTCTGATCGCTGAAAATGAAGCTGAACTTGCGGGAGTTATGGCCCATGAGATTGCACACGTGGCCGCCCGCCACGCTACTCGCCAGATGACTCGCGCTAACATGTTGAGCCTCATGTCATTGCCGCTGGACTTGGCTGGCGGAGGACTGGTAGGCCAGGCGGTTCATCTGGTTGTCGGCTTTATGAAGCCGATGGAAATGCTCAAATTCTCTCGAGGCTTCGAGTCCGAGGCAGACTATCTTGGTTTGGAATATTTGTATGCGGCCGGCTATGACCCAGAGGCATTCATCTCATTCCTGGAGCGGGCTAGTGCTGAAGAGAACAATGTCGGCAAATGGGGAGGATTACTCTCGACCCATCCGTTAATGACGAGTCGTATCAAGAAAAGCCAAATCGAAATTGCCAGAGTCTTGCCGCAACGAGAGTCGTACATTGTGAACACTTCGCAATTTGACGAAGTAAAGGCGCATTTGCTCAAGCTCGCAGGTTCGCAGAAGCCAGAAGCACAGCAAAAGACTCATGAACCGGTGCTCAGATCACGCCCTGCCAAGCTCAGGCCCCGCGTGCAATTAGCATCTCGCCGGATGATATTTTAAGAGGTAGAGCCGCAAGTACCCAGTTCAGCAATCAGCCCAATCCTCGTAACTGCCTGTTCTAGGTGCCGCAAGGTATAGCTCTACTCGCATAACTCTCGGCATGGATCAAATCCGACATTTATATACTTAAGACTTACATGGGAATGCGCACGATTAGTACAGTCCCCTGTTTAGGCTTCGAGAGAATTGATAAGGTCCCATTGAACGCAGCAATGCGTTCCTTCATGCTCAATAAGCCTAGCCCTTCGCCTTTCGTTGCTTGATCAGGATCGAAGCCCACGCCGAAATCGCGAATTGTGAGTTGAATCTCTGCGGTTGTTCCCACCAGCTCCATTTGGAACTTCCGTACTCCACTGTGCTGCACTGCATTATGTACGCCTTCCTGAGCCACGCGAAGCAGTGCGAGCGCAATTTCTGGCGGGATTGAATCCGGAACATTTCTATCGGCGAATTCGACCTTCACCTTTTGATCACGGCCTAGATTGTTGCAGAAGCTTCTCATGGCCGCAGTAAGACCCAAGTGCTCCAAAGTCACAGAGTGCAACTCGTGTGATAACGCTTGTAGATCAAAGCTTATCTCTGTTGTACGTTTGAGCAATCGCTCGATGCGCTCGTGATGCTTTGTCTGAACCATCGGCGCCGAATCAAGTTGTCGGAGCTCAATGGCCACCATCGCCAAGCGCTGGTTGATGTCGTCGTGAAGCTCTCTCGCGATCCGTTTTCGTTCTTTCTCCTGAGCGTCAATTAATTTCCTGCTGACATTGCGCAGCACCTCTTCTGCTGCTAGCCGATCAGTCTCATCGATATAAGAGCCAATATAGCCAGCGAATGAGCCATCAGAATTGAAGGTCGGCGCACCGGTATCGACAAGGCAGCGATATTCGCCATCATGCCTCCTAATACGATACACAATCGTGAACGGTACATGTTTATCGAAGGCCTTGGTGTAAGACTCTAAGAAATTCGTGATGTCTTCCGGGTGAACTCCTTGAATCCAGCCTTGGCCGAGCTCTTCCTCGAGAGATCGCCCAGTGAAGTCAAGCCAACTACGATTGAAGTATGTGCGGAGGTTGTCGGGATCTGACATCCATATCAGTACCGGAGCTGAGTCTGCTATCGTGAAAAACCGGTCCTGAATGTCTTGCACGCTTTCCTCCAAGCCTTTGCGATATGCAACATGTGGGTTGTTCCGCGGATTCCGAGTTTCCGCCCACTCACATCGCGCTCCGCTTCGCCGCGAGTAGATCTCCAGAGTTTATTCCATCGGGGCGGATAAACTCCAGATCAGTATCGGAAATGTTTCGGTTTGCCACGCTTCTACTACACTTCTTTTAAGCTGTTCTCAACTCTCAACTGTGAACAATTGCCTTAGCCTTTGTTGTCGGGCAGGACAAGATTGGAATCGTCGGATCCGATACATTTCGTCAGACCACCGCGTAATGTTATCTGAGGAATTCCAGTTCAGCTCCCGAGTTGGGCAAGCCGTTTGCGCTTCCTTCAGTTCCGATTGTCTCTCGCGCAGCTCTCCCCGATACACTTGCACCCAGTGATATTCACAGTCTGCGAACAAATGTTATCCCCGCTTTCCGGTTCTGGAGTCGCGAATTATCGTGCGGTTAGTGTTACCGCCAGTTCTTATGGGCGAGCAACTGGTACTTCTTCTAGTGAATCATCGCTGGCCTACTAAGCATAATGTGTTTCCTCGATTAAGCCGTTGCGTAAGCTGTGCTTGTATTTGTACTAGTAGTATTAGCGAAAGTAGAGTTCTACCATGTTCAAATACCCATTTGTATGTGTCCGTTATTGCGAGAGGTTGTCTGAGGAGCAGGAAAGGAGTTTCTGCGTGGGGCGTTGCGGGATTCAAATAATGTCCGGCAACATCAGCACATCCGATTTTGACTGTGACTCATAAGAGTCACTCAAGCACAAGAGGAAGGTTCATCATGAGATTATCCGAAGCCGGTGCCGCGTTGAACGCCTTAGGTCGATTGCTCGTATTCGGGCTAATTATCACGACGCAAGGAAGCGCGCAAAGCGTGCTTTTGCGGCAGGGTCTGCTAGACGAGTTGAACAGCTCGCTCAAAGAGCTTGCGGAGCGGGTGTCGCCAGCTGTAGTTGAAGTGAAAGTGTTGGGATACGGTGTAGACGACGACCGTCAAGAGAGCGACGACGACAATGGTCGCAATCTTGTGAAGCAACGGCTATCGGGAGCAGGAGTGATACTCGATTCAAATGGCTATATCGTTACGAACGCCCATCTGGTTGAGGGTGCAAAGCGCGTGCAGGTTATCCTCAATCCGACTCGCGAGGCGGAAATGCCGATCAGGACATATCTAGAGGTTCCGGGAAGAACCTTTGATGCTGTAATTGTCGGTGTACATCACGAGACAGACCTCGCTGTGCTCAAAATTCGAGCCAGTAGGCTTCCGACTCTCCAGTTTGCGAACTACGAAAATCTGCAGCAAGGCCAAATGGTGGTGGCTTTCGGTAGTCCACTCGGGATGCGAAATGCAGCAACAATAGGCATTGTCAGTTCCGTTGCAAGACAAATTGATCCCGACAGTCCGCGCATTTATATTCAAACTGACGCGGCAATCAATCCGGGAAACAGCGGTGGTGCCCTGGTAGATACAGCCGGCAACCTGGTTGGCATCAACTCGGCGATGTTGAAGGCCGAACGGGCCGGACTTGCCATACCCAGTGACACCGTCAGCTTTGTGTACGAGCAACTCCGCAAGTCTGGTCGCGTGATTGAAGGCGACATCGGAGTGAATGTTCAAACGATCACTCCCGGCATGGCAGCCGGCCTCAAACTGCCGGAAGACACAGGGGTGATCGTGTCCGATGTGCGTCCCGGGCTCTCGGCGGAAAAAGCGGGGGTTGAATCTCAAGATGTAATTACAGGGGTGGACGACCGGCCCGTCCAGAGCTCCTTACAGTTTCTCACTTCGATATATCGACGAAAGCCAGGAGAACACGTAAGACTGCGGCTACTGCGCGGGAAAAAAAACATCGATGCCAACGTCGTTGTTGTCGAGAAAGCCCCGGACGCTGATCCGCTAGGTCAGGCAGTGGATGTGGATAGGAATCTGATAGGCATCTTGGATATCGTCGGCTTGGACGTCGATAACAATGTAGCTGAGACATTGACGGGCATCAGGATGCGGTCCGGTGTTTTGGTAACGGCAAAGTGCGAAAAGCGTGAGGGCACGGAAACATCCTTAAAGGTTGGCGATCTAATTCACGCCATCAATGGGAAAACGGTTCGAAGCGTCGCCGAGATTCGTGCGGCGTTGGCGAAGCTCTCATCTGGCTCTCCTGTCGTACTGAGGGTAGAACGCCAGAAGCAATTCCTTTACTTAGTCTCGGAAGTTGAATGAGTTGCCGATAGAGCCGATCGCAGCCTAACAGTTGGATTGAAAATCAGTCTGGTTCCAATAGCACTACTCTTCAGGATCTCCGTCCCGCTGATTGAATATGATATTGCGTCGGCGCAAGGACTCGCCCGTCACTACCTTCTAGTCTCAACAGCGGATTTTCCGCTTTGAGATCGCGGACGTGCTCGGCGTCATCAGCCCGATGAGAGATGGTTTCGGGTCTACTCGAGGAACCGCGCAATCGTGACGAGTGCGACAGAGATAAACACGACGATGCCAAGTGCTCCGTGTTCAGCAATTCCCGCCTTGATCGCTGCCCACCTAATTCGACGTTTAAACGCACCGGGGCTCCCCGGCAGAAATTCACGGTAATTTGTCGCCGAATCTAAATATGAAATCTTCACACGGATCATTCCATCGGTTAGCAGAGTTGATTGGCTGGACATAAAAGACGACTTCACGGCGCGATTCATGGGTTACCTGCTGCTCGCAGCTACTGTTTATGTAGAAGGGGTCATTGGCTTACGACTGAGGATCGGCACCTCGATCTTGCGTCCAAGAAGGTTGTTGAAAGCCATTGTCTTTGCTCCGACCGATACCAACAAGTCGAGTCCAGCGCGGTGAGTAATCTTGTCTGTCCCGTCGGGCGGCGCATAAAGTACGACATACATAGTTCTGCCCACTTTGATCGAAACATCATATTTGTGAACCTCGCTGCTGTCCGTGTTGTGCGCTGCAACAGCCATGATCGTCCCAACCCGCCATTTTGAATGATGTTCTTGACAGAATAGTGGCGTCGCCGCGAGCAAAAATAGTGCGACCGCAGCGAACGCGGGTCTTTGCACAGTGTACCTCCTGAAATTTGCCGCTTAGGCGTTAAGCTTCGCAGTTCACGCTGATCCTAACCAACTCAACACATCTGAGATAACTGGCAGAACTGATAGTTTACAGCGGCTGCGAGTTCTGTGTCCTGGATTAGCCATTTCCTTTGGCGCTGCCTCTACTCTTTCATCCCATACTTGCTCAGTGAACGTTGAAGCAAGCTTAGAACCGAAGAAGAAGCGATCAGAACTAGTACTTCTTTCAGTGCCAATAAGCGAGTGGGCACGTGCTGGTACTCTATGCAAATGGGGAACGATCAGCCTCGTCTTCTACAGCATGCAGAGCTGGCAGTTTTGACGGATGCTGCAATTAAGCATGGGACGCAAACTAGATGACGCTGGCCACGAATAAGTGCCGGCCTCGAGATCAGTCAACAATCACTCCTGATCTCGAAACAGGTCACTTGTGCTTCCCGCTACGATACTGCGGTTTCCGGATCACTCGTTGTTCAAGGTGGCAATTCTTCTTGTAATCGTGCTGCTGTGCCGGCCGTCAGCCGGTCAAAGTACTCCTAGCTCATCTCAAGATGGTACTCAATCGAGTGACGCTTCAGCTTCGACCAAGAGTTCTGACCAGAAGAAACGAATATTGCGCCGCGGGGAGTTCGTGGTTGCTCCTATTCCAATCTCGAGTCCGGCATTGGGGACCGGCATCATTCCCGTCTTGGCATACATCTTTCGGCTCGATAGGGAGGATGAAGTTTCTCCTCCTTCGGTTCTCGGGGCGGCGGGCTTAATTACGAATAACGGCAGTCGCGCGTTTGCCGTAGCCGGGCAGCTCTATATGAAGCGCGACACCTACCACGCTAGCGCTGCCTTTCTCCAGGGCAATCTGAATTACAACCTGTATGGTATTGGAGCGAGCGCCGGCAATGCGGGATTCCAATTGCCTCTGAAGCAAGACGGTTCAGTGTTTTTGGGCGAATTCCTGCGCAAGCTTAAATGGAAGTTTTTCCTAGGTCCCCGCCTCCTAACGGGACATTCCTCGATCATGCGCGAACCGGGAGGGAGCGATCTCGTTCTCATTCCATCGGGACTCACTCTGAATACTAAGCTGACGGCGCTCGGGTTTCGACTTAACCGCGATAGCCGCCCTAATCGTTTTTATCCAGAATCCGGCACATTCTTCGACCTCACCTCGGATTTCTTTGCCATGGGGCTAGGAAGCAAGTACTCATTTCAGTCGTACCGCGTAAGCTTCAACAAATATTGGGGTCTGAAGAAAAAACAAGTTCTTGCCTATAACGCGTACTTCTGCGGGACCGGCGGTGCTCCTCCGTTTTACGGGAATTGCATCTATGGCACCAATAACGAGCTGCGCGGCTATGAAGCCGGGCGCTACATTGACCGCTACATGGTGGCAACGCAATTGGAGTACCGCCTGCCTTTGCCGAAACGCTTCGGGATCGTCGGGTTCGGAGGCATAGGTGGGGTTGCGCCGGGTGCGAGGGAATTTTTTTACAGCACCGCATTTCTCCCCGCAGGCGGCGGCGGGCTGCGCTTTATGCTCAGCAAGGCCTACCACGTAAACCTTCGCGCCGACATCGCGGCCGGAAAGAACGGACATACTTTCGGAATGGGAGTAAGCGAAGCGTTCTAGATAAACAAGCGCTTTCTTGTCAGGAATCAATGTTGTTGTGCGCCGGATCGACGATGTGTGAGCCGGCGCAAGTTAAGGTGAGTGATTAAATAGAGACGGTCAGCTTGGTTGCAGCGTCTGTTTATGCAACTGCCCTCGCAGCAATTTTCTCGACCATCTTGGTTGCAGTTAGGTTTTGGAGCAGACGACTCGTCCGCTCGACGAACGCGAGTTTGTCCGCAAGGCAGCTTTCAAGCAGTACGCCAACGGCGAAGTGACCCGATAGATCAGCGGCCGCGAGCCGGGATCTGTACTCGGCGATACGAAGGTGAAGCACCTGATTCGCCTTTGCAAGAATGAATAGGTTTCGGACCGTGGGATTTTGTATATCGGCCAGTTCGCTGCGGAAGTCTTCGACAAACGCGTCGTACAGGCGTCCGCTGACTTTTACTGGCTGCTCACCGATGAGTTTGAAACATTGGTCAAGGGTATCAAGAATTTTTTGGGAGACGAAAATCCGCGCTTCCAGTGCCTCCCGTACGTCTGTGTCCTGCACATTGTGGGTAAATTCCTGAACGAGCTTAGTAGCTCGCTCGGTTCCCTGCCGCAAGTTGCTCAACATATGCACAAACAACTCCCTTGGATTCTTAATTGGCATGATTCTTCTCCTTGTGTGTTGTTGTTCGGTTGGAGAGTCTTAAGTCACGCTGTTGTAGTTTTACCGTGAAACGGGCTCAGGATATGGCCGCATCATTCGGCTTGGGAAGATGTCAAAAATACCAGTGCAACTTCTTACCTGTCTTTGTCGGCCCGAAAACGGTTTTGATTCCCACGTCGCGTGTGAACAGCCTTCGACTGACAAAAGTCACAGTTGGTCCAGAACAAGAGTCGAGTCGAATATGGTGACTGCGCCCCCTTCACGAACCAACATTATGAGGAGAGTCGGGTCAAGCTTGGCTAGGCAAGATCAATGAGTCACTTGGCCAAGCGAACAATGGGTCGCGAAATCGACCGGCAGGCCAAGTGTGGGAATTAGAAACAAAAAGGAGGATGTCATGACCGTAATAATTCGGCGAATCGGACTGTGCCAACTACTTGTGTTCTGCCTTGCGTTGCCTCCAGCATTCTGTGTTAGTACCGGTCAAACAGTAAAACTTGAAGGATACGTTGTTTCGGTAAACAACGATTCGCTGACAATGAGAACCAAAGAATCCGGCGAGATCGCCGTGTTGTTGACGGAATTCACAAAAATCAGCACGCCACGAGGCTTGTTTCGGAAAAAGCAGATGCCGCCAGATAGCCTCGTCCCTGGGCTCTGGATCAAAGTGCAAGGAATGGGCAGTAGCCCCGGCCGCGTGCTTGCCAAGAATATCAACTTCTCAGGGAGCGATTTAAGAATGGCATCTGCAATTAAGGCAGGGTTAGTTCCAGTAGAGATGAAACTGACCGACACGCAGCAGCAGGTTCAAAGCAATGCGCAAACCATCCAAGCACACGAAGGCGCCATTCAGGCACACCAACAAAATATTGAGGCTAGTCAACGGCAGATCCAAACTATTAATCAGAGATTTTCAAAGCTGGCTGACTACGATGTGAAGTACTCGGTGAACGTGTACTTTCCGGCCGGCAGTGCAACTCTTTCCGAGAAGGCCAAAAGCGATCTGACGCAATTGGCACAAAGCGCTGTGTCACTCAAGGCATATCTCGTCGAGGTGGAGGGCTATACCGATTCCAGCGGGCGAGCTGACGTGAATCAACAACTCAGCATGCACCGTGCTGCTTCGGTGATTGCATTCCTGCAACAGGAAGGCAATATTCCTGTGAGACGTGTACTGATGCCAGGAGCGATGGGCGAGTCTCATCCCGCATCGTCAAATGTATCAAGCCAAGGCCGCGAGGGAAACAGACGCGCGGAAGTTCAGGTCCTGGTAAACCGCGGTTTGGCTGAGTAAGAGAATGCGTAAAGGTTCAAACCCGAACCAGTGCTCACGTGAGCGGTTGGCACGCGTGTTCGGCAACATGGTTCCCAGGCAAATCCTTATTGCGATCCTGTTGAGCTGTTTTGCAATCGCGCAGCCCCCGTCGCGAATTCAGAGCATCGTCACTGCGGGAAGTCTCGACAGCATGCGCTGGCGGAACTTCAGCGATTATCGAGTTTGGCTGCAGAAGTTCTACGAGCCGGTCGGCTACGCTCCGGCATGGCTTCAGGGAAATGCCCCAAGTTCGCAAGCTCTCGTGATGATCGAGCGATTTCGTGATGCCGCGCAAAACGGGCTCGAACCCGAAGACTACGACGCGTCACGCTGGAATGATCGTGTGCAGGGGTTGAAGGGCGCAGGCGGCGATCCTTCGGCTTTTGACGTTGCACTCAGTGTCTGCACGATGCGTTACGTCTCCGATCTTCACATCGGACGCATCAACCCGAAGCATTTCAACTTCGGCTTGGATATCGATCATAAGAAGTACGACCTGGCTCACTTCGTTCGCGAACGGTTGTTGACCGCGAAAGATATCCCTGCGCTGCTGGATACAATAGAGCCTCCGTTTCCAGGATATCGTCGCACGGAGCAGGCTCTAGATAGATATGTGCAGTTGGCCTGCCAGGATAACGGCGAAAAGCTTCCCGTTCCAGCAAAGGCCATCGACCCCGGTCAGCAATATGCAGGTGTCCCACGGCTTTCGCGCCTTCTGCGTCTGATCGGCGATTTGCCGCCTGATGCTAATCCCAGTGATCCTCAGATTTATGATGCCACCTTGGCTGAGGGAGTCAAACGCTTTCAGCGTCGTCATGGACTTGATGAGGATGGCCGACTCGGCGCAGCTACGGTCAACCAGCTGAATGTGCCTCTATCGGAGCGAGTTCGGCAATTGCAGCTCACGCTCGAACGCTGGCGTTGGCTTCCCAGTGAGTTCGCTGCGCCTCCGATTATCGTTAACGTTCCCGATTTCCACCTTCGAGCCTTGGACGATAAGAATACAGTCACTCTCGATATGCGTGTTGTGGTTGGAAAGGCGCTACGCACCCAAACGCCCGTCTTCTCGCGCGACATGACTTTTGTCGTGCTGCGTCCATATTGGAACGTTCCACCGAGCATCCTGCGTGGCGAAATCGTTCCCGCTATCAAGCGCGACCGCAGCTACATAGCAAAGAAGAATTACGAGGTCACCACCATCGACGGCAAAGTCGTCACCTCTGGCGCAATTTCAGATGAAGTGCTCGCCCAGCTTCAGGCAGGTGAGCTGGCGGTGCGGCAAAAGCCTGGATCAAACAATGCCCTCGGCCTGGTCAAGCTAATATTCCCGAATGAACACAACGTCTATCTGCACAGCACTCCATCACCCCAGCTCTTTGCGCGCACTCGCCGTGATTTCAGCCACGGCTGCATCCGCGTCGAAAAGCCGGCCGAACTTGCCGCCTGGGTGCTGCGCAACAATCCAGGATGGACGCTGGATCGTGTGCAGCAAGGAATGAAGGAAGGTAGTGACAACGTCACAGTAGGCCTCACTCAGCGGGTCCCCGTCTTTATTGTCTACGCGACTGCCCTGGCCTATGAGAACAACGAAGTTCACTTCTATCATGACATCTACGGGCACGACGCGAAGCTAGCCCAGGCACTGGCAAAGGGCTATCCGTACCCATAAGTTGGGAAATTACCAGCGGCGCAGGCGCCCGACGTCGACATGGACGAAGTCCGAGCTGGCGTAGTAGCCCACGCCACCGCGCTGCAGTGCGAGAGCTGTGTCGCGCAGTTTGGAAGTGCGCACGCCCGGTACCCGAATATCGATCGCCATCGCCTGCATGTGGAGGCTGTGCCGCGCGATGCCATGCCCATGCATCCTGAGATACTCGTTGCTCCACGGTGTCCGGTAGCCACACAATACGTCGATCTCTCCGTCTGGACGCCCCAGAGCGGCGGTCAAATCGTGTAGCAGGTCGAATACTCGCGGGTCATATTCATGAACAGTGCCGGTCCGGTGATCTCGTAAGTACTCATTCAACTCTGCGAGGGCGTCAGGATCGTACGTGTTCCCACGTCGATAAACAATGTCGAGCCTTTGGCCAGTGTGGGTGTGAAACAAATGGAGGCGATACGAGGTGTCGGACAAAGATGTGCTCTCGGCCGCGCTGGGGGAGGCTGCACCCCAAAGAGAGATTAGAAGTAGGAGAGATAATAGAAGATTGTTTCGAAACAAAACTCGCAAACTGTACTCCAAAACAAATAGATCTTCTAGCACTGATGCTAATCCTCCTACCTTAGCAGAGATGGTTGTTCAACACAGTGCTCCAGAGCAAGGAATGGAAATTAGGCCAGCCACATTTGCAACATGCGAGACTCTGCCTCGTCTTACGAAAAGGCCACTCAATTTTGGGTAGTAGGAACGAGAGAAGACAGCTGAGAAGCAGTTTGCTCGTCTTCCTCCTGCACTGGTGTCCAGGACTTGTCTGGATTGAAAAGCTCCATCTTCCTAAACTGATCGCGTGTGTTCGGTCCAAGATCCTTCTCGTAGACAACGCCGTCGTGACTGACGATAAACGTCCTCACTCCTGTCACGTCGTGCCGCGCTGGCGCTGCCACTAGAGCAAAGCCCCCGATCATCACGCCCTTTACCACAAAGTCGATTTGGCCAAGGGGCGCAGCCAGACCCTGCCCCTTCAGGATCTTGAAGTAGTAGCCGTGGTACTCCGAACCCGCCGTATAACCCTGCTCGATCGCACGCGCAATTTTTTCACCCACCGGACCGCCCCATGTGCCGTCGGCATTTTGCCAAGCCAGGCCATCTTGTTTTCCAGGAGTGCTAATGATGCGCTGAGCGTACTGATTCACTTCGTAGCCCTCCCGCTTCTGTAGGGCATACTCATCCTGCGCTTCGACGTAACCGTGGCAAAGCTGAATTGCATCCAGTTCATTCGCCCCAATTCGACGGTACACGAGTTCTTGCCGGCCAGCCTTGGCATCGAAAGACCACTTGCCTTCTCTCTTCACAAGCGGCACCGGAAAGGGCCAGTCTTGACTGCCAACCAGAATGAACGCTCGATTTCCATTCTTCGAACCTACTGAAATGGTTTTCTTTTCTCGGGCCTGAGCGGCAAAATCGGTGGCGTGCTGCCGGTCTTGCGCGGTTTCGCCTGTAACAACAATGTCTTTACCATCCGGGCCAAAAATCTTCGTCAGCGTATCGACGTCGAATTTTTCGGCTGCACCGACCAGCGCATCTGCAGCTTGCTGCGGGGTGTCAAACTTTTCTACTGAGGAACCAGCACTCATGGTCGCTGAGACCGTTTTGGGCACGGCGTCTTGCGCGGTGGCGAACAGGCCCGACGCGGATACCATCGCACAGGCGACGAGAAGGCCAATTGCGCGTGACCGAGTTCCATTCTGGGATACCGATCTCATGTGTGTCCTCCGGCAAGTTTTCGTTTTCTGCGATTCAGCCGCCGTTTACCTGCGCCGCCCACCGCCGCCTCGGAAGCCACCGCCGCCTCGAGATCCCATACTCGAAGAGCCGCGACTGCTGCTGCTGCGGGCGCTCGATCCGCTATACCCCCGGGTACCTCCGCCGAACGCATCACGGTTTCCGCCACCACTACGGGAGAGATCACGGCTTCCAATGCGATCGGCTCCGCCTCCCAATGATGAACCGCCGAGACCTCCACCACTCCGATTACTCAAACCGGCTCCACCGGCGCGGTTGCTCACGCCACCGCCAGAGCGAAAGCTGGATAGATTGCCACCTTGTCGGCCAAGCTGTTGTCGAGCACCCGTCTGGCGCTTTGCAAGTGAATCACCGCGCGCTGCTCCTCCGAATCGGTCCGCAGTGGCGCGGTCCCGATATGGAGCACCACCGCGATGATCAGGATTGTGTTGCCAGTTACTTCTGGCATTCTCGCGGCCGGCAGGAAGTGTAGACGGACTGTTACCGCGACCGCCAAGGCTTCCGCGATTGCCAAAATTGCCGCGGTCCCCAGCCGGTAACTGTGACGGCCGGTTTCCACCGATATTATTGCGGTTCCCACCGATGTTGCTATTGCGATTGAAATTATTGTTGTGGTTGATGTAAACGTTGTTTCCGCCCCACCCGGAGCCCCAGCCCCAACCACCGCTCCAGAACGCCCCCATCATTACGCCAACTCCGAACGAAAGTGCCATTCCCGCTGCGTAGTACCCGACTGGATAGTAGATCGGCGGGTAAGGATAATATGGCGCTCCCCACACAACTACCGGATCGTAAGAAGGTACATATACAACTTGCGGATTGGATTGTTCGATGACAATGACATTCTTCTTTTCGACCAACCTGGTTTCGACCGTCTGCTGCTCGGTCGATTTCAACGTGCCCCTATCCTTGGCCTTTTGTCGCATCCGCTGAACGGCATCCATTACATCGCTCTGCTGCGCTAAGAAGGCATTTCCGACGTCGGTGGTCCACTGAATGTCGTTTGCCAGGCGGTTTGCCACGTCGGGAAGAGCCGCGAGCGCCTGAATGCTGGCATCCCAACTTTGCTTCGCAACAGCGTCGACAAGCGCTTTGTCCTTAAGAGTTTTGTTTTTACCTAGCCACTGCTGAAGCTGAATGATTTCGAGAGGATAAGTGGATGCCACCAGCACTTGGGCCAACAGTGGGTCTGGATAGAGCGCAATCGGTGCGACAAGAGAATCCAGCTGCTCAGATGGAATTGCAGTGCCTTGCTGTTGTTGCCATGCAACCAGAGTCGACACAGGTGGCAACAGATACGCCAAGGTCTCTCTTGGCAAGAGCACAATTGTGCAGAGGATCGCGATTGACGATCGGAGGAGCACACATTTGCCTTCAAGCTTCATCACTGTCTCCTGAGAGTCTTATAGGTCGCAGCGGCAGCAAGGGCATCTGTCAATAATGCGAGACGCTGATCTCCCACGGCACTACTCTTCAGCAGGTAAAAGCAAACAGTTTCATCTTGGATTCAAAGGCGTCTCAACGGCCGTGTTGTGACAAAAATAGGCCGGATTGGCCCCTTATTGCGACGCCGGAGCTTCCCGCTTGAGAAAGCTTTGCAGAATGTTCTCTGGTTTACTGACTGGCCGACAAAATTCCTTTGTTGACCATCACTCTAACTTCGACACGGCGGTTTGCCGATCTGCCTTGCGATGTCTCGTTCGAAGCAGCTGGTCTGGCAATACCCATTGCTCCAGGAGACACGATGTGCCGCGGAGGAATGTTCCCTTCCTGCATGAGGTAATTAACCACCGCATACGCGCGCTCTTTGCTCAGACTCTGATTGGCGGTTGCGTTTCCAACCGCATCAGCAAATCCCTGTACTTCGACGATGTAACCCGAGAGCTTGGTCGCCTCGGCGGCAAGTTGAGAGAGAGCAGCCTTGTCATCGGCTCCGAGCGTGGATTCGCCAGAACGGAAGTAAATCTTCGCCCCAGTTTTCACTTCGTAGTCGGCCAGTTGCTCGAACCGGCGGCTCACTTCCTGTTGATTGGATGCGATCTGCGCTTTATTAGCTCCGATATTGGCTGAGTTCACGGCAATGTTTTCTTTATTGGCAGCGATGTTCTCTTGATTCGTACCAATGTTTTGCGCATTCGCTGCAACCTTCTCTTCGGTTGGCGTCAAACCTGCTTGGATCATGCTGGCAGTTTGCAAATCATCTTTGCTGAACTTGATTTCTTTAGCGATGAGATTTCCGGAAGCGTCGGGAACGGCCTTCACCTGAACTTTGAGGCCCGGGATCAGGCTGGCCCACGACATTTGCTCCTTCCGTATACCGAGTCCTTTTGGCGACTGCACTTTCGTTTCGTCGGTTAGCGTGATTGTCTGGGCCGCACCATCGGCTCGGACTGTGATTGTGTCAGCAGTACGCGCCGTAATTAATCCCTTAACCGTTCTTGTGTCACCACCGAAGGCGGAAGTCAGCGCCGTGCAGGCAAGCGTGAAGATTAAGGCAAGGGCCGAGACATTGATTCTCTTCATGCGTATTGCTCCTTGGAATCTTCTGCCCAAGCTATATACGCCGTTGATCCCTAGGCACTGGCAAAAATACCGGAGACTTAGTACGACCCTGTCCAACTCTATTTAGGCTTCGCTGGCTAACTCTCAATAGTGACAGGTTCTTACTCCTCCAGTGCTCTCTAATGTGCTCACAGGACACCTGTGCGGACGAACGTATTTGGATGTCGCGTTTAAATCGGAGGATCAATGAACCTTTTCAAGAGCCTGATGGCGATGTTTCTAGTCATCATGGCGATCACGAGCGCAACGGCTCAAAAAATAAAAGTAGGATACGACAAGAGTGTCGACTTCTCGCGATACAAAACCTACACGGTAGCGGAGCCGGGCATCCAGCCAACTCGTCCGTTGCTGCACGCGTCCATTGTCGGCTCACTCGACCATGAACTGAAATCTAAAGGTTTCGCCAGAACGGAAAGCGATGGCGATCTCATCCTAATTCCTGAGGGAGGTACGGAATTTGGAGTCAATCAAGCTGCGGGCGTACCGATCTCGCCGACTTACGCCGGCGCGCCGCCCGCAATAAATGCCACGATGTGGACGGGTGCCGCTGGTTATGCTGCTTCGTCGGCTACCTACGTTCCAGAGGGAACACTTCGAATCGACTTCATCGATCGTGCGGCGAACAAAGTGGTGTGGAGCGGAACGGCTAAAGTAAAACTGGATGTCGAGCGCAAGTCAAAGTCTCTTGAATTGATCGACAAGTCAATACTCAAGCTGCTAAAGGGATTTCCTCCCGGCACGAACTGAACCCTAATTGCCAGCTTACTGTCTCTTAGCATTGCATCTGGACCATAGCACAGGCCCGTCGGCGGCGAACAGCCCGCCACCAGTCCCGGCAGCCCAACGTATCCGTTGGATATCTCCGCCGCATTCACCGGCGATCGCAAGTTTCTGACAATAGCGATCGTCAATCCGACACAAGAGCCTCAGTCTCTCAACTTACATCTCGAGGGTGCGCAATTGGCGAATGAAGCTCACATGTGGCAAATGACGGGACCTACTCGCGACGCTGCCAACGCGCTTGATAAGCAGCCGGAAGTCGAGGTTAAAGAAACAGGACTGTCGTCAGTACCAGAAACACTATCCATCGCTCCTGCGAGTATTACCCTTTATCGATTTGTGGCAGCAAGCGTTGCCGCCGCTAAGCCTCACATTGAGGACCACATACTCTCTACTCAGGTGCCTGAACCAGGCAGATAGGAAAAGCGTGAAAACGAGAATCCATGTTGCGGTTACGTTTGCACTGACGTTTTGCGTTGACCTCCGCCACGTCGAAGATGGCGGCACAGAACGGCGCAGGTTCCAATGTTTTCTCCGCAGCGACCGGCCGGTCCATGTGACGTCTACGCTGCCATTAACGGACTGTCCCTGGGGGCCACCCAAATTGGGACAAGTCCGGGGACAGGGGACCTGTGCTGCAACCAGCTGACTACAACTTGAGAGAGGATCAGAAGTGAGGTAGTAGAGGACGCTTCGCTCGAGTCTTGCGCTGACACGTGACATCGGTTTCTTCGTCTGTCAGTGTTAATTCGCTGGACTGGGCAGGAGAAACGGTGAGCAGCACGGTTTCCCTGCGGGTTGGAACTCCATCAATTCCACTCGAATTCCGTCCGGGTCGTACAGGTTGAATTGCCACTTCCCGTCGCGCCCAATCTGCGCCTGAGAATGCCGGGCCGTAAGTCTGTCGCCCTCATACAAGAGCGTGACCGATTTTTCCATGTTCTTTACGCCGAGAGAAAAGTGGTCCAACACGCCGAATGCTTCCTGTGACATTGACGCAGGAATACCGGTTTTCTCCGCTCCATGTACCAGCATGTATTCGAGCCAGTCGCTGCCGTCAGGGACTTGCTGGGAGACCCAGTCCGTCACGCCTTCCTTCATGCCGCCGTGCCAGTACGGGCGAAAGCCGAGCAGGGTGCGAAAAAACGTATCCTCGGCCGCAGGGTCGTGCACGAGGTATCCGATATGAATGACGCGACTGCTAAGCGGATTCTCAGACACGGGCACAGGATGGGCGGCCGGCTGCACGAACTGAATCTTGTTCCCTTCAGGATCCTTCACCTCGAAATATTGGCTTCCATCGCTTGCGATCGTTACCGCCGAAGGCTCTTCGACACCCTGCGCGTGGAGGTACTTGCGCATTGTGCCTGTATCGGACGTGTTGAATGCCGCATGATCTAAACGATCGACCGACGTGGGACCCGCCGGCAATGGCAACACTTCCACAAACTGAGCAGCGCTGAAGTAGTACCGGACGTCCGCGGGATTCTCCGGGTCCGGTCCTTTTACCGCGCCCAGATCATGGACATAAACCTTTGCGCTTTCGCCGGATCGGTGGTGTAGACAGCGATGTGCGAGATGCTGGTAACCTTAGGCCGCTCTTGACCGGTCGCGCCGTCTGCCAGCGACAAAAGCGTGACAATCATCAACGCCGTTAATACTTTCATCGTTGGCTCCCTACTTTCATCTGTCCAGAGCGCACTGAGTGCCCCATTGTGCTCAGGCAATCGGCGCTCCTGCTGCTTTGTAAATAGCTTCGATGGCGAGCATATCCTTCAACCCTTCTTCGCCCGGCGCCTCCGGTTCCTGGTTGTTGCGGATGCAGTCGGCGAAATGTTCCGCCTCAATCGTAAATTGATACGGATGTCTTTCATCGCTCACCTGCTCGATCTTCTTTCCGCCGATTTCACCATGCAGCCGGACACCTTCGTAGTTAAAAGCGGGTTCCATCACTAGATAGCCGGTCTCGCCGTTGATACTAAGAATGCTTGGCCCGCGTTGACCGTATGAACACCCACAGGATGCGATGATGCCGGAGGGCAGCTTCATCGTCCATTCCATCGACTGTTCCACATCGCTGAAACGGCCGCTGCGCTCACGCGTCGCGATGACAGCAGTGAAATTCGTCGGCTCCTCGCCGGTGATATGACGAATCGCGTTGAGCGGATAAATCCCCAAATCCAGCAGCGCGCCACCGCCACCGAAAGCCTTTGTAAGTCGCCATGCGCCCGGTCGCTGCTGCCCGAAGAAGCCACCATGCAGCGATTCCAACTGCCCGAGCTGGCCCGATTGGATGATCCGGATCGCCTGCTTCCACAATGGCTCGTAGTGCACGCGGTAGCCGATCATCAGTTTGACCTTGGCTTGCCGGCAGGCATCGATCATTTTGTGGCATTCGGTGCTCGAAATGGCCATCGGCTTCTCGCATAAAACATGCTTTCCCGCTTGCGCGCCGCGCACGGTGTACTCGCAGTGCATGCTGTTCGGCAAGCCTACGTAAATCGCATCGACATCCGAGTTCTCGCGGATCCGATCAAACGTCTCGTACGTGTAGATCGAGGTTTTGGGGACGCCATACATCGCCGAATACTTCGCGCCCTTCGTGTCGGGATGTCCTGTGACGAGCGCGGTGATCTTCGCGGTCTGCGAGCTTGCGCATGCTCTCATGAAGATGTCAGAAATAGTACCCAGCCCGACGGCCGCATAGCCGATCGGCTTGTTTGCTCCGCTGTAGGCGTGGATGGGCAGGTATCTCCCTGCCAGAGCAAGAGCGGAGAGCTTCGTGAATTCGCGACGATTCATGGTGCGTCACCTCGGGCGCGTCCCATCACGATAGCAAAGGCGCTTTGAAACCAAGAAGGCTACGCGGCTTTTTGGTTATTTCGGCCTGTACTCAAGGGATACGAAGACTTCAAAACCTATTCCGCTGCGTTTATAGACCAATTCGGGCATCGTCATTAGTCGGGAATGTGCTGTTCACATTGTTGACGGGGGCCGGCGCTTCGCTGAAGGGTCAATGATTGTTGAAATTGAAAGCTTCATCAGCATCGAGGTTTTTTACATCCTTGCTCGCACGGCGGCCATGCGTGGCTAGTACCACGCGTGGCTAGTACCACTTCACGAATGAGGGTAGCCGCACCGACAGCGGCCGTACGCTGCAAAAAGGCCCTTCGAGAAAGAGCTCTCTTCATAACCTCCCCGATACCGAAATTGTGCAAATGATCTAAATTTAACGGTCGGCCCATCGCAATTTTTCGGATTCGCGAGGGTTCAACTGTGGATGATTCCAACTCGGTTACCGGGCCCAAGGACAATGCAGCTTCGGGCGTCACAATGATGAAATATCGGTATGAATGTTTCGCGAACTGCAGCGCGAGAATCCTTGGGATTCTCATCTGCGAATTGTATTGTTGCTGACGATGCTCCGGCAGATATCAAGGCGGGAAACGGCGCTGGCTCCCGCTAATCGCTTTTCCCACGACTGTTACCATGCGGAGCTACAGAAGGCTAGACCAGACTGGATTGTCGAAAACTGTAGTGCATTAGCGTTGCAGTCAGTAAACGACCAGCTGAAATTTCACCTACAAGAGCTTGCTTCCAAATGAAGTCCAGGATTATTGACGCGGCTGCGAGAAATCTCCTCAAACCCTTGAATACGAGTCGCAGGAGTAAGATCGCGTGGCTCATTCTCCTCGAGTTAATGGTTGCCGTGGCTGCACACGGACAAGAGCAGATATCCATCCGAGTCGATGCGTCGCAACCAATCGGGTCCTTCAGACCGATCTATTCCTATTTCGGATACGACGAGCCAAACTACACCTACACTGTGAACGGAACAAAGCTGGTGAATGAGCTTGGAGCACTGAGCAGCTCTCCGGTTTACATTCGCACACATTTTCTCCTGGCGACTGGTGATGGCGGCGCTGGACTCAAGTGGGGATCTACGAACGCCTACATCGAGGATTCGGCGGGAAAAGCAATCTACGACTGGAAGATCATCGATCGCATCTTTGAGACTTATCTGCTGGCGGGAGCTAGGCCGTTTGTAGAAATTGGATTCATGCCACAAGCGCTGTCATCAAAGCCCGAGCCCTATCGCCCAACTTGGATTCCGGGCGCGGCGAATAAGGACTATGCCATCGGTTGGTCTTACCCCCCTCGTGATTACCGCAAGTGGGAAGAACTTGTCTATCAGTGGGTGCGACACTGTGTAGAAAAATACGGCCAGCAGGAGGTTGAGTCGTGGTATTGGGAGGTGTGGAACGAGCCCGATATTTTTTATTGGCACGGAACGCCAGAAGAATACGAAAAACTGTACGACTACACTGCAAGCGCTGTGAAGCGCGCTCTTCCGTCGGCCAGGATCGGCGGTCCCGCAACGACGGGACCAGCGAGTCCGCAGGCAGCGGCATTCCTCAGGCACTTCCTTGAACACTGCGATCACGGCACTAATTTCGGGAATGGGAATGCTGGTGCTCCACTCGATTTCATCACTTACCATGCAAAGGGTCGCCCTTCGGTTGTCGATGGGCGCGTGCGAATGGGAATTGCGAAGCAATTGCAGGATGTTCGCGAAGGTTTCCGGATTGTGCGCTCGTTCGCAAAATTTCGCGATCTGCCTATCATACTGAGCGAATCGGATCCTGAGGGATGCGCGGCATGTTCGGCGCGCGTTTATCCGCAGAACTCGTACCGAAATGGGACGCTCTATCCGGCGTACACAGCTGTGATGTTGAAGAACATCTTCGAATTAGCCGATCGTGAGCAAGCCAACATTGATGGCACGCTGACCTGGGCTTTTGAATTTGAAGGCCAGCCCTATTTCGACGGTTTTCGCACTCTGGCGACTAATGGCATTGATAAGCCGGTGCTGAACCTTTTTCGAATGCTGGGAATGATGCAGGGCAGTCGGGTGAAAACAGAGAACAGCAGGCGAATACCTTTGCTCAGCATGCTCGCAGAGGGTGTGCAGAAGCCGGATGTCGATAGCTTGGCGGTTGCTCGGGATCGTGAGGTTTCAGTCCTGACGTGGCACTATTGTGACGAAGATGTAGTCGGAGTGGCGACGAAAGTACGATTGATCATCAGTGGCCTTCCTAAGAACGCGAAGCGACTTTTGCTGCGGCAGTATCGCATCGACGAGGACCACAGCAATTCTTGGACTACGTGGAAGAGTATGGGATCGCCACAATCGCCATCACCAGAGCAATACGCAACGTTGGAGGCCGCAAGTCAGCTTCACCAGAGTGATTCTCCCATTTGGGTATCCTCGAAGAACCGAGAGATGACTGTAGACGTTACCCTTCCGCGACAGTCTGTGTCTCTGTTGCAACTGAGCTGGTGACGCGGCTACCACCTTCCGGCTCACTTTGTACTACAACGGGAATTGATTCCCGAGAGCGGTCAACCGGTAAAACACGTCATTCCAGCGGAGCTCTTTTTTGAACTCCGAAATAGTGGTTTTTGCATCAATCAACAGAAATTCTATATCGGCAATCGAGGCGAAGTCTTCTAAGTGCTGCGCAGTTAAGGCGAGGCTGAATCCAGTGTGGTGCGCTCCGCCGGCCAGAATCCATGCCCCCGCACCGACTTTCAGATTTGGCTCTGGAATCCAAACCGCTCTCGCCACAGGCAATTTACGCAGCGGATGCTCAGGCGGAACCGTGCCGACTTGATTGACGATCATACGGAAGCGATCTCCTATGTCAACGATCGATGCGTTGACCGCCGGTCCCCGCCCGGCATCAAAGACTAGACGCACAGGATCTGCCTTCCCGCCGATGCTCAGAGGATGAATCTCAAGAGACGGTCGTCCGTCGGCAATCGAAGGGCAGATCTCCAGCATGTGCGCGCCCAGCACCATGCCGCCATTCTTCAGATCGTAGGTGTAATCCTCCATGAACGACGTTCCGCCTTTGAGTCCGGAGGCCATCACTTTCATTGCGCGCACCAGAGCCGCCGTTTTCCAGTCGCCCTCGGCACCAAAACCGTACCCGTCGGCCATGAGACGTTGCACCGCAACTCCGGGCAACTGCGGCACGCCATGCAAATCTTCAAACGTATCGGTAAAAGCTTTGAAGTTGCCGTCTTCAAGGAAATGGCGCAGCCCCAACTCGATTCGCGCCGCCTCTCGCAATGATGGGCGCTTTTCTCCGCGTGTCCGTAGCGGCTCGGTGACGGCATATGATTCCTCATACTGGGAAATGAGTCTCTCTACATCGGAGTCGTTGACACGCTTACAGTGGTCAACCAGATCGCCCATTCCGTATCCGTTCACCGAATATCCGAGGCGCATCTCGGCTTCGACCTTGTCACCCTCTGTGACCGCGACTTTGCGCATGTTGTCGCCGAAGCGCGCGATCTTCAGATGCTGCGCGTCGTGCCATGCGCTCGCCGCACGCAGCCAGGTTGCGAGTTCGCGGGTGACATCTTCGTCTTGCCAGAATCCGACGATTATCTTCCGCCGCCTGCGTCCGCGGCTGGTGAGAAATCCAAACTCGCGATCGCCGTGTGCCGACTGATTCAAATTCATGAAGTCCATGTCGATCGTCGCCCATGGCAGCTCGCGGTTGAATTGCGTGTGCAGATGCACAAACGGCTTGCGGAGTGCTCTCAATCCCTGGATCCACATTTTTGCCGGCGAGAATGTATGCATCCACATGATGAGGCCAACACAGTTTGCTGAGCTGTTGGCTTCGAGGAAAAGCTGGTAGATCGACTCCGGCGTAGTGAGCAGCGGTTTGAAAACGATCTTCACCGGCACAGTGGATGACCTGTCCAGCGCTGCTGCGATCTCTCGCGAATGCGTCGCGACCTGATCCAGTGTCTGCTGCCCATAAAGATGCTGGCTTCCCGTCACGAACCAAGCTTCGAGGTGTTTAAGATCAATCATTGCCCCATTTTTTCCCGTGAAGGCGTGTCTAAGAGGCAATAGTGCATAACGTAGAACTCTCTCAGTGTTCGTAAGTTGAAGACACGCTTTTGGCGAATGCTATCATGCGGGCGTAGATAGGCTGGTTCACTTCCTCAGCATTCCAACCACAAACCGGAACGATTGCGTTTGTGTCGGAGACCAACCAAAAAAATGAGTGAGTCCGAGAAGTACGTTTAGAATGTCACTGCTTAAGTGCTCTTAGACGTCGTCGCACTTTAGTTGCGGATAACACGAAAAAAGCAAAATGCGAATCTACCTGGGAGTGGCGGAGGATCATCCAGGGAGACGAAACTCATGGTCCAGCTATGGTCCAATTATGATCCACGAATCCTTTCTACCCGCGCCGAAACTGCTTTAGGTAGCCACTCGTGTCGCAGTTTTTCAATCAGTTCCAACAGGGTATCGGACTTTCACGGCGGTAACACGGGTTCAAATCCATCGCTGAGTTCTAAACGAACCTGCTGTATTCGGAAAACATAAAAGGCTGATCCGCCACTATCAGCCTTTGATTGCGCCCAATTTTCTTGGTGTCAAATTTGGTGTCAAACTAGGGCGATTCTGCCGGTTTCTTGACATCAACCCCGCTTTATCGCCCTTTATCATCAATAACTTATCTGGTTTCCAGCACCATTGCATGGAAGAGGTCTCGTCTCGATCGCGACGACATCCGCCAGGTTCGTGAGGTTCTTGAGGGCAGAGAAGCTTCATTCGCTTACTCATTTAGTGATGTGATCGGCGCGTTTACGGGAAATGGCCGGAATTGTTTGCGGAGTCTTCTTGCTCCGAAGTAGGAGGAAAGTAACATTTGGAAATAGGCATAGCGAGCTGTGCCGAGAAATGCCAGGAAGTCACTTCAATCAACATCGACCATTAATCCAACAGGTCCAAATTCAAAAAATGTCTTCCCCTACTGGGACCAGCTGTTTACACGTTTCTTGCGGTACAAGAACGGTACAATGAAAGTCCGTGCCCTGCCGGGTTTGCTGCTCCTTACCAGGCATTGTTGAACGACCCGTGCCTTGTATTTGTTAACTGATCTAGCTTAAGGGCCGCTTTCACGGCGGTAACACAGGTTAAAGTCCATCGCTGAGTTCTAAACAAACCTGCTGTATTCGGAAAAATACAAAAGGCTGATCCGCCACCAGCTCCTGCCAAGCGTCCAAGCGTATGTCACGTTGAGTGAAGGTCCAGATTTGTTCGCAATGAAGTCAGACTTCAGTTGCTTCCACCTGGGTGTCGCGCCAGTTCTGGTCTTCGCTCCTCCAAACTCCTCGCTCGGGGCAGATAAGCGAATGCATCGTGATTGTGAGCCGACTCGGCTTCCAAAGAAATCCATTTCCGCAAACGGGAAGAAAAAAACCGTTGCTTCAGAACACAATCACCGTACAATAAACGTACAATGAATTCGGGATTGCTGGAAGTTCCGGCATTTTGCGAATTGTAGGATGCAGCGAAATCAATTACTCGCCTGTTTTCAAGGTAGATGGCGCGCCGATCCCGACTAGCTCCACCACGTTTTCAACCACTTAGCGCGCTCGCTTGAGGCAATCACGCTGGATTTTCCGTTCCAAATCGTTCCAATTCAGTTGACTCGCGTGCTCTCGAACTGCTGCAACTGAGCTTGTCGTGTTTCCACCATCGTCATCGTGCGCTCAATCGCCCGCCGCTGACTCTCGGGAACGTACTGCGCATAGATGTCCATAGTGGTGGGAGATGCGAGCGTGTCGCATCTGTCCTTGTACATCCTTCGGGTTTGCTCCGGCCTCGACCATCCACGTGGTGCAGGATGTTCGCAGTGAACGCCAAGTGGCCTTCTTCGGATCCAGGCCGAGCTTTATGGCTGCGGGGCGGAGGTGGCGCCGCAGGACGTTGCCGTCGCTGAGCGGAGCGCCTCTGCGGAGCGATTGGAAGATCTTTCGGCCCGTCGGATCGCACCAGCTTAAAGCGCTTCTTCGCTCCCTTTCCTCCCCAATGATTTCGACTTCCATTTTCTTCAGTCGTTGAATGCGAGCGATGACCGATGGCGTATAAGCCAACCCGCAGCTCGCACCTGCTCTCATAATTCGTCATGCCCGGCAGAGTTGCCGCCGCCGCCTTACTTATCGTTCTTAGCGCCTGGATCTTCGGATGCCGTGGAACTGCGAACTCCGATGCAACTACCGAGCAGGGAACGAATCAAGACGCTCCTGCTATTGAGAGCGTGTGGGCCATGCATTACGACAACGACTCAAACACTTCACAATTGCAAGCAGTGCTCATAGCCAGCGCTTCCGTCAACGTGAGTGACACAGTCAAATTGTCGGGGTTGTTTTTGCCTGGGGGAACTGATCCCAAGGCGCAGTTGATGTTTGGACAGCTGCGCTCAAGCGTCGACTGGATTCACGCCAGCCGTCAACTGCTGGCATTTCGCTACGACGGCAACTCAGCGCATCTACTCTCGGCCGCTGAAGTTCCTATACCAGCGGGCGAGGTTGCCGGAAGTATCGCAGTAGTGCCGGAGCTCAAGGCCGTTTACCTGATTTCATACGTTTTCGGAGGCTACTTCGATACGCCCGGCCACCTCCTGCTCTTTCACTACGATCCAGACGGAACCATCACAGGGCCGACCGACGTTACACCATCCATTGATCGATATTCAGTTCCCACCTTCAGCGATCTGGCATATGGCGAGAAAACACAGCTCCTCTATGGCACGTCATACATTTTTGCTCACACCCAACCCGGTCCCTTGCCGGCTTTCGCCACCGTAAGCAAGGACGGAGTTCCTTCAAGTTTTGCTTCGTTCAAGCCGGGAGGCCAGCCTGCGCCTGTGCTTACAACTGCCAACTTTTGTTTAATTTCGGGCGGTTCACAACCGTTGGCATACACTCGCGATGGAAGCTTCCAAGTCAGCTACAACAGCGAGCAGAACGCACTGACAGTGATGTCCATCACAGGCGAAGGAGTAGCAGGCTTCGCCGCTCGCACTGAACAGTTCGGAACAGATTGCTCGGGGCCAGTTGTGCGTGGCGCCGCGCTCGACGAGCCGCACAATGCTTTGTACGCCGTTTTGCAGATGCTGGACGCAAAGATATCGACCCCACTTTCGGCGGTGCTCGCACGGTTCACCTTCGATCCGATGACCGGAGCGATCAGCTCGGCGCCTGTCCAGCAAATCCCGGTTGGCGCAACCGACCGCATTTACATTCCACGCTATGGCTCTCGGATATTCGTGCTTGGTAAGAGCTCAAGCCTGATGATTTACGCGCTCGCGGATGAGCGACCAACAAATCCGCAAACTGAGATCCTCGCATTCACACCTGATCTCCTGTTCGGAGATGTACCCAAGCTTTGAATTCAAAGCTAATTGCTAATCGCTACTTTTCGAGCTAATTCTGCTTTCGAATCGCTGCTTTTCAACTAGCATCTCCAGATGCGGCTCTCAATTCTGCTTTTTGCTTTAGTCGGTCCGCTGGCGGAAAGGATTCCTGGTAATCCGCTCGAGCATCTTCCTGCTAACGTCGAGATCCTGACCCATTTCGGCGAACGTGCGGACATCTCCCCGGACAATCAGCGAGTCGCCTTCATGGCTAAGAGTTTTGGCGACGCTATGGTCGTCGACCTGAAGTCGCGCATCATTCAATGTTTGACGTGTAATGTTCCCGGCGCCGCCTTCCTCCGAGTCATGTATCTGGTGACCGGGGACTACCTCCTGATCGGCCCCGATCGCTTCGAAGATACCCACATCAGTCGGACCCGCGACAACGAACTCTGGTTCTTGAGCAAAGAGCGCGGAGCCAAGCCGGTGAAGCTAGGCCAGAAGATGAGTGAGGGCGCAGCGATTTCGAAGAAGAATCTAAAGATTGCGTTTTCACAGGTCGCTGCCCAATCCCCCGATCTTGCGCCCGAGGCTTCACGGCTAATGATGGCGGACTTAGATCCTTCCGGCGCGCCCAAGCTGATCAACAAGAGAACGGTGTACGAAAGCAAAGACCGAGGGTGTGTACTCGAAGCCCAGGACTTCTACGACAACGATACCAAGATGACTTTCACCTGCTATGAACCAGAGGGACATGCGTCTGTCATGGGCATTGATCTCGAAAGCGGTCAGGTGACGAACTTCTCAAAAGCTCCGGGAACGTATAACGAAGTGGAAGGCATCTTCCCGGATGGACTCTACACGACGGTCGAAGCCGACCGTCAGTGCGAGCAGCTAGGCGGCAAGCGCGGCTCCGGCAACATTGACATCTGGAAGCTGAAACTCGACGGAGCCGGAAAGGACTTTACCCGGCTAACACACTTCAACGATTACGAAGGCGGAAAGGCATCGAACCCGGTAATTTCGACTGATGGACGGTTCATGGCCTTTCAGTCTGCAAGGACGAGCGATCCTGCCGGCGTGGGCTACGGCATTCTCCTGTACTGGTTCAAACGCTAGCAATTAGCTGGAAAGGCAGCAATTAGCAATTAGCTACGGCAACGGCTTAAAGCGGCAATTCGCGATCAGCAATTAGCTAAGACAAAACCGGACAAAATCGGATAGCCTGCACGGCTAGCGGCTTCCCGCTAATCGCTGCGTTTCGAGCTAATTGCTTATTGCGAATTGCTTATCGCTGCTTCTCCCGGAGCCCCAGGATTCATCCGAGGAGCGAGGCTTTCCAGCCTCGCGACAAAGCGAGACGAACAGACGATGCGTTTTAGCGCTGGCCCGCGCCCCATCAGGGGCGGGCAAGTGCCGCCCATAATGGGTCTACAATTCAGTTCGCGTCGGTGGCGCCGTGTCCAACGAGGATGTCGTTCACGTCGATGTTGTCGAGGACAGCCGCACCAAAGAAATCAGGCCCGGTGTCGGTCCCCTCGTCAAAGACAATCTGAATTCTCTGGACCTTAGCGCTCGCCGGAATCCCCGCAGCCAGCAGTTCGGGGGCGCCCCAGCGCATGCGTATCCAGGCATTGCTGAATAACTGAATCGTGCCGGTGTTGCAGCCAAGAAAGAAAAATCCCATATCGGTGCTGATGTTCCAGCGCGGCGCTCCCCCACCGCAATGTGATCCTTGCGGGCTGGAGGTCCCGCCGAGCGTGGGACTCTTTCTGATGTCCCAACCGAGCTCGGTGAGAACAGTGCCTTTCACCTTCTTCAACTCGGCAGTGGCTGAAGCAAAGTTCTCGCTCGGGCCGGTTTTCACAAGCAGAAGACCTTCGTTGTGCTGGTCCTTCACATCGCCAGTCGGGCAGCCCGGGTCCGTAGATGTGTGAAAACTTGCGATTCCCGTGCCAGTCGCGTTCGCAATCGCAATTGTCGCGTTCGTAGGGCAGCCGATCCCATTGAGCCAGGCCGACTGCACCAGATTGGTATGCCCGGGGTCGAACTCCTGAGGCTTCACGCTGTGAAACTGCTCGTTTGGATCCGATACGGGATTCCCAGATGCGTCGAGCACCACGTTTCCATTGGCGTCAAGCAGCGGGTCGTCGGCTGGCTCGGGAATCGCACTCATGATCGCCAACGAGCTCTGCAGCAGCCTAGTGACTTGATCGGGGGACAGAGTGCTTTGAGCTGTGGTGGTAGGAGTTGTTTGGCCCAGGGTCTGTGCCCTCAGGAACAGCGCAAGACCCAGGCAGGCCGCGACGGTCACTAAACCAAGTAGCTTCTTCATGGCAACTCATTCTTTTCTCCAGGGGAAAAGTTGATTAATGAGAGAGTTGTAGGAAGTAAAAGGGGCGCTTCGAAAGATGCCGATGGTGGGAGGCACGTTGCCAGAGCGGGTGAAGCCGATTCCCAATATGGCACTCACGTACCGGCAGGTCGGGCCAGCACACACTTTTGATCTGACTCTGTCCAATTTCCGGACAATTCCCGCTGCATGCAGGATGATTCCCAATCTGCGCTCAAGCTACGGGCAGGTAGGGCCACACACACTTGATAACTCTGCTCAATTGTTAGACTGTCATCGGCTCACTTTTCTGTCGTTCCATTCTCCGTCGGCTTTCGTAAGGTCGGAGCGGCACTCTTCCCATTTCCAGGAACAAAGGCCAGAGAACCCGGACACCTCTCCCCAGAGTTCCCAGCTGGGTTGTCGTTTGTACACCAAAGATCTTCGGCGTCTTCTAGCGGCTCCCGGGTACCAGCAGCCAAGAGCTCGCGGCCAATCGCTTGTCGCGAATTGCTGCCTTCCTGCCGTGTGTCGGTTTACGGTGTAAGCTCTGGTCTTGGGGTGTGGCTCTCGGGTATTCGTACTTGGTAAGAACTCAAGCCTGGTGATTTACGCGCTCGCGGACGAGGGACCCACAAATCCGCAAACCGAGGTCCTCGCATTCACACCTGATCTCCTGTTCGGAGACGTACCCAGGCTTTGACTTCAGAGAATACGACTCTTCGCGTGAAACCGGATTCCGTGTGCAGTGAACTCGCACGAGCACTCTTGGAATCCTCAAATCCTTTGTTCCCCGAGGTACCATTTCGGGATTCATCACATCAGCGCATGAACCCGCATTCTGGGTTTGAAGTTCAGTCGGAGAGCGATGAGGCAAACAGCGCAGCTCCGAGCTTGAATTACGTTCCAATTGAAAGGTGTTCTAAGCGAGCCAGGTAATTGATAATGTTGGAGGAGACCGCGTGACAACATCTTTCGCAACGAAGAAGTCATGCGCGCAAGACTGCACGAGCGCACATGACATATGAAGGCCAGGTTCCCAATTTAGCAATAAGAGTTAACAGTCTGCGGTGAAGTGGAATACGAACTGATTTCGAAACTCTCGACTCGCAGCGATTCCTTCCTGCGCGAATCGCATCCAGAATTGTTCCATTTTGAGCCACACCACCGCGTCCCAACTGGTAGACCTCAGCCGTCCATTTTGAGCGCAGCTGGCGAGATGCCGTGTCGTGGCACAAACAACAATGAGAATTCGGAAGGAAAGAATACGATGGGAGGAAAAATTAAAAGGGCTGCGACATTGGTTATGCTCCAGCCAGCAACTCCTGCGAGGGAGTTACCGACGTGGATACATGTACCGTCACAGCCCCTGATGCGATCACTGCTTTCGCAGTTCCAAACCCCGGCTGCACCTCGCAGTGTCCGCCGGTTTTTTCGGGTCTGGTCACCCTGTGGATCGCTCCACCGGGTTGATCACCCAGCCTACTTCGGTTCAGCAACTTGATAGGCACTGAACCTTTCAGCCGTCGACGCGACTTAATCTAAAGATCACGACCATAAGTGTCAACGCTAATGATTGGTGCATAGGCAATTTCAAAGCTCTGGAAAACTGACAGGGCAAAACACTGACGAACCACCACTTATGCCAGCGATTTTGATTACGTACTCATTTTTCACATTGTTTCCACAAACTCAAATCGCAAGAACTTTGGGACGAGTCCAAACATTCACTTGACCGCCGAGCAGAGTTGACGCATTTTGTGAGTAGAACGAAAGCAGATGTCAATTTTTCTTGCACATGTTGATGGTGGTTCCCACGGCAGTCCCGGACCTTCCGGGATTGGCGTCGTGCTCCAGGACTCTCAAGGCGAGAAGATCCGGATCTCAAAGTGGATAGGGCATCAGGACAATAATGTTGCCGAATACGTCGCCTTGCTCGAGGCTTTGCAGCACGCTCTGAAGCTGAAGGCTAAGGTGCTGCACGTTTTCTCCGACTCTCAGGTGGTAGTCCGTCAGATGACAGGCGAGTACGCATGTCGCAGCCCGCGCCTGTACTCCCTCCACTGGACCTGCCGCAAGCTGGCCCGTTCCTTTGATTTCGCGATCTCTCACATCAGCCGCGAGTCGAACCGCGAAGCCAACCAACTCGCTCACCATGCCGTCCACTCCCGAGGGTAAGAAAGTTCAAAATTGAACCGACTACGATCAGCCACCTGGCCACACTGACCGGCGGCTACGTTGATCCCGGGAATCGCACAGCTAGTGATTCATACCGCAAGCGGAATCTTTCTTTCCGCGCGGAAGGCCTTGCCTAGAGCTATTACGCCGAAGCTAAAAGCCGTTTTAGCCAATCCGCATCAACAATTTGCAGCTCTCTCGTATGTATTCTCGTTCTGGAATCCCGAGGGCCACGAATTCGAAGCCATATTCCGTTCCATATTGGTAGCAAACGCGTGCGGGAAGGTGCAGAGGTTCGGGAGCCAACGGGATCTGCAAATGCACAGTGTCGCCTACCTGAAGCTTGGTGCTGGTGCTTATGCCGGCGCCTCCTTCAGCCAAATCGACTCCCCTTCCATCTACGTAGGTAGGAATTTCCCCTCTGCTGATACCGATTCTGACGTTCTCGTGGAACTGAAATCTCGGAAAGCGACGCTGGGGGGCTAGAGTCACGTTTGTCCAAGAGAAAATTGGGCGGAAACCCGGGGGAACCCACTTGCAGCAGCATCATGCGTTCTGCGGTAACTTGCTAATTACTGAAGGACATGTCCGCATAACCGTACGGACATGTCCTATAGGACAAGGGCCTCTCTTGAAACTTAAACAGTCTCCTGAAAAGTTTCAAAAGAGAAAATGCGTCACCGCGAATGCCTGTTGTTAGCTGTAGAAGTAGAAATGCAAAAACTTCGCAAAAGGATGCACAACCCTGCGTGCATCAACTCGCATCTGTTTTCTTCACGGAGGCACTCTGGTTTTCCAGAGTCTCCATAGCCGTTTGCTGCTCCGAAGCGGTGGCAAGTCATCGGAGCCGCTGGATTTGCGTGGCCTTCGTGCAATTGTGAAGGCTCTGAGTTGGCGACCGGGGAATCGAGTATTTGTCCTTTCTGCTTCAGGGTGTTTTCAACTGGTAAGACTCTAAGCCTAAGCAGCACGGGCAATGAGTTGATTCTGCTTTGAATACCAGTTCGCACCTCTCTGTGGCATTGTGTGATTGCGTTCGAGCCAAGAAGGTACGTTCCTTTGTTCGCATGGCTGGAGTTCCCGGTGCGCTCTACTTAGGACCGAGGATTTGCAGAGTTAGTCCCTCAAGAAAGAGGTTCTTGCAATGAGCGGTGCCACTTGGTCTTCGTCTGCCGCCCAGAAAGAAGCCTGCGCGCCGGTTGCGCCCACTCCCGTCGCCCTCCCGCCTGCTGAAATTCCTCTCATTGAGGGGATCGCCGAGGGCTTGTTCTTTGTCTGTCACAGTCGGGCGATGCGCGAAGTTCGCTGCATGGTGGATCTCGTCGCACAGACTAATCTGCCGGTGCTGATTCTGGGAGAAACCGGAGCAGGAAAAGAAGTCGTCGTTCGCCTCATTCACCATGTCTCGTTGCGCAAAAATCGGCCATTCCTAAAAGTTAACTGCGCCGCCCTTCCGGCGGAATTGCTTGAAAGCGAACTGTTTGGCTATGAGGCTGGAGCGTTTACCGGCGCGACGAAAGCCACGGCGGGAAAGTTCGAGGCCTGCAATAAAGGCACAATTCTTCTGGATGAGATCGCCGAAATGCCGCCGGAACCACAGGCGAAGCTGCTGCAGGTATTGCAGGACGGCGAGTACTGCCGGCTGGGAAGCGCGAAGCCTATTCGTGTCGATGTCCGTGTGTTGGCAGCTACGAACGTTGATATTGCTCGTGCGATAAGAACGAAAAAGTTTCGGGAAGATCTCTACTATCGACTGAATGCGTTCTCGCTGCAGATCCCCCCGCTTCGCGAGAGGATAGAGGACATTCCGGTTCTTCTTCAGCATTTCATCTCTGCACAAGCAGCTGTACTCGGTTGTGAACCGCTGCCGCTCACGCCAGACCTGCTAAAGGCGTGCTTGCGCTATTCCTGGCCGGGAAACGTGCGCGAACTCGAGAATTTCGTGAAGCGCTATCTCATTGTGCGCGATGAGAAAAAGGCAGTAGCTCACTTGCTGCCCGAAACATACCGCGCGAGCAGCTCGCAACAGAGCGCCACCAGCACATTTTCAATGAAGGCCACCGATTTGAAATCGCTTGTTCGCGGACTGAAAGAACAAGCCGAGCGGCAGGCGATCATTGGAGCTCTGGAATTATCGCGCGGAAATCGCAAAGATGCTGCTCGGATCCTCAACATCTCCTCGCGAGCTCTGATCTATAAAATGCGCGAATACGGCATCGACGGAGCGAAGGAAAACTATCCCACCGAGCTCTCCGCATAGCTGAACGGCACGCGTCGGCAAAGCTTTTCCAATTCCTCAGTATTCCTCGTGTGCTGCTGTTGCATCGATCTCTGAGAACAGAACTTGCATTTGAATTTCTGTCTCGTTCGTTTCGGCACTCAGCGCCTGCAACTTTGAGTTGCAGGGACGGACCGGCAAAGCTACTTTCTGGTTCACGTAATAAACCCAAGCCGCAGCTCTCGTCAGAAAATTTTTGCGCGCGAAAATCTTTTCACTTCACCTCGCTGCGAAAACAGCATAAATATTGATTCTCATGAGGTTGGCACAAATCGTGTCAATTTATCGCAAGTCGTTGCGCATGCCGATACTTAGCCGAGAAACAGGTGCGCAGCCATCGCGAATCTCTGACTCCAAAACGATTTGGAATCCAACATGCTCTGATAGGCGCGATCGCAAACGTATCAAGCGAACGCGATATTCATGGCGCCCTCTTCATTGACTACGAGTTCATGGCCGCATCAGGAACTCAACCAATTGCCTCCTGACACAATCTTCTTCGGTCATTCCGAACACATGAAGGCACTGCAGAGTCGAATTGAGAAAATAGCCGCTTTGGATATGCCGGTGCTGATAGAAGGAGAGAGCGGCACGGGAAAGGACATTCTCGCGCGAATGCTGCACCAGCGATCGCCATGGATGTCGGGAGTGTTCGTAAAGCTGAGATGCTCTAACATCCCTGAGAGCTTTGATGACTTTCTGGAATCTTATGCCGAGGCTGTAAAAGGTATACCTCGCGCTACTTTAAGTTCCGCTCACTCTGGTTGTCACGGCACTTTATTTCTCGACGAAATATCTGAGACGAGCGCAAGCCTGCAGGCAAAACTACTACGGCTACTGCAAGAGGGTAGGCTTTGTAGCGTAAATCTCAAGCGATGCAAACTGAACCTCCGACTGATCTGCGGGACCACTTGTGCGTTGGAGAGTGCGGCAGAGCGAGGCGATTTCCGCAGGGACTTGCTTTATCGGATTAACGTACTCACACTGCGTGTTCCTCCTTTGCGCGAGCGGACCGCCGATATACCAGATCTCACCGCGCATTTCCTGAGTTTCTTCAGCAACGCATATGCCGGCGAGGCCAAGCGTCCGTCGCAGGAAATGATGCACTTCTTACTCAATTATTCATGGCCAGGAAATATTCGTGAGCTCGAGAATTTGTTGAGGCGCTATGTCCTTTTCGGCTGCGAAGAAGCCGTTTGCCAGGAACTCTTGGGACGAGCAAGTGAGCAGAATACGAAACAGCTCTCATCGCCTGGCGCAGTATCGCTGAAGGAACTGACGAAGAAAGCCGTTCGCGAGCTTGAACGTGAAGCGATTTTGAAAGTGTTGCATGCAAACAAGTGGAACCGCAGGCGAGCGGCTTGTGCGCTGAATATTAGTTATCGTGCGCTGCTTTACAAACTGAAGGATGTTGGCATGGCTGCCGCTGCGCCAGGAAAAGCTGACTGGCAAGCTGGCGTGCAGCAGACGCGATAGAGATGTAAGCAGTGTTTGGAATAGGAAGCGACCTCGCAAAACGAGAGCGCTTCCCGCAGCCGGTGAGTTTTGGCGAGTTTGCACCGGTCATTTAGCAACAAGGAAAGTGAGGTTCTAATCAGGGTCCGAGCGATGGGACTTAGAGGGCGAAGCTATGGGCAGCGTACAAGTCATACCACACGAAACGACGATTCCAACGTTGCCTGAGGCTCAATGGTACGCAGTACAGACGCGTCCACGCCATGAAAAGAAAGTCGTCACGGAACTAAGCGAGAAGCACATCGATTCATATCTGCCAGTGTTAAATGAAGTGCATCACTGGAGTGACCGGCGCAAGGTAGTGCAAGTGCCTTTGTTCCCCGGTTATGTGTTTGTTCATGCGCACCTCCATATCAATGCTCGTCTCGCCATTCTGCGCACCTGGGGGGCTTTGGGTTTTGTTGGACCGCAGCGCGAAGCTATCCCCATTCCAGAAAGCGAGATCGAAGATATTAAGACTCTGCTAATGACGAAGATTCCTCTCTCACAATATCCGTTCCTCAAGATAGGACAGCGTGTGCGAGTGCGTGGCGGCGCACTGGACGGATTGGAGGGTATCTTGATCACAAACGGGCAAAAGAAACTAGTAATTTCGGTCGCAAGTATTCAACGCTCACTGTCCATCACCATTGAAGGCTACGACCTCGAGCCGGCATAAGAAGCTCCAGCAACTGCTGAAGTGACTAATATGGGATCAAATTACTTTCTGCGACCGGCCACAATCGCGATTGCTCTGGTTCTTTCCCTTTATCTTGCTGGTCAAACAGGCAAGAGCGGTATTGACGGCGATTCTGCCGCAGCTTCCGCAGCGGTGAGTGTACCGGTGCCTGCCAATCAGTACGTAATTGGTCCAGGCGACGTTTTGGCTGTGAATGTATGGAAAGAGCCAGAAATCTCACGAACGTTGCCTGTGCGACCCGACGGAAATATTTCGCTGCCGTTAGTCGGCGATATCATGGCGAACGGTCGCACACCAACAGAGCTACAGAACGAGATTCGGCACCAGCTTGGTACTTACTTGTCCACTCCTGAAGTAACCGTTCTGGTACAAGAAGCGAAAAGCCAAAAATTTAACATTGTTGGCGAAGTAGAGAAGCCGGGCTTATACGTGATCAGCGGCCCGATGACGGTTCTTGACGCGATCGCCATGGCAGGCGGGCTTCGCGATTTCGCTAAGGCAACGAAGATCTACGTGCTCCGCGGGAATGTGAATGGAACGCGCGTCCGGCTTCCGTTCAACTACAAACAAGTTATCAAGGGCACAGATCTTACTGCAGACATTCAGCTTCAACCACATGACACAGTGGTAGTTCCATGACGGAACTCGAATGTGCCTGAAACTCTTGATATTCGCGGCTCTCTTGCTCGTGAGTGAAGCAAGGTTGCAGGCACAAAGCTTGAGCGATCCAATTCTACCCGGCGAAATCCCATTATTCGCAACCCAAGAGGGTGGCATACGGGAAAATTCATTTTCACTCGGTCTGCGCACCTCCGTTGATTTCGACGACGACGCATTAGGTACTGCTCGAAGTAAGCAATCAGACTTGCTCACCATCGTCGAGCCTCACGTAGGATGGAATGTCTCCAGGCCAGCAGCAAAATGGGCGATTGACTATCGTCCCGGCTTCTCGAACAGCAGGGTACTCGGTACGTACAATCTCCCGTCCGAATTTCTCAATGGCAGTCTGGAACTCGCAGTCACAAAGCGCCTCAGACTACGCGCTCACGAGACATTCCTGAGGACGAACAACGCATTCGATCAGCTGCAAACCTCACAGCTCATATCCACGTCAGGCGCCGCTAATTTGCTAAATAGCAACATCATCACAACGGCAAGAATGAACAATGAGCAGGCAGGCATGGATTTAGCGTACAGCTTGGGACCTCGATCCATGGTTGGGTTGAACGGGACGTTCTACAACGTTAGTTACACTTCTTCATCCGATGCGCGGGAACTCGGCGCCGCGAGAGCCGCCAGCGCGAACACCTTCTATTCCTATCGATTGACCAGGCATAATTCGATCGGAGTGGATTGGAATGTTCAGGAACTCGTTTCAAGAGATCCTCATTCGCGGTCTCTTGTTGAAAGGGTTCTTTACACTCAGGCGATGCTGCTCACTGCTTCGAATAAGCTCACATTTTTCTTGGGACCGGAACACTCAGCTTTTCGCACTGACTCTGGCTCGAGTCTCTCAGAGACAATCAGTGCTCTTTCGCGGCAAAAGGAATGGAGCTGGACGGGCGGAGCTAACTACGTGTGCTCGCGCAAAAGTACAACCTTATTGCTGGGATGGAACCGGAGGATCAGCGATGGAGCAGCTCTAGAAGGTATTGTCCGACTCTCCAGTACGAGCGCCGAAGTGAGACAGGTGCTCACTCGTCGTTGGAAGATCAACGCGCTTGCTTCTGAGGACCATGCTCAAGGATTAGCAGTACGTACTGAGCCACTCTCCTATGTTTCTGTTGCGTTTGGCGCGACGCGCGCCATCACACCACGGTTGTCCTTGGATGTTCGTTACTGGCATGCCCATGCAACAACCTCAAATCCGGTGGCAGCAAATTTGGCAAATCACAATCGACTATCAGCGTCGCTGATTTATAACTTCACGGCTCCAGTTAGCAGGCAGCATCGATGAATAATCCGCAGAAGTCACCAGCAGGAACGCTGCAGTACTACTTCTCGGTAATTCGCCGGCGGCAGTGGTGGCTGTTACTACCAATGTTCGCAGTATGGGCGGCGGTGATGGTGGCGGCGTGGTTGATTCCCCCGAAGTACCGGTCCGAGACGGTGATTATTGTCGAGCAGCAAAAAGTGCCGGAACAATATGTTGTTCCGAATGTCGCTGTCGACCTGCAACAGCGCTTGCAGAGCATGACGCAGCAAATTCTGAGTCGAACCAGGCTGCTGGGAGTCATCAATACATTTCATTTGTACAGCAACAAACGGAATAACTCTGACGCCGATCTCGCAGTGGAAGGAATGCGGAGAGACGTCAAAATTGAGCTGGTACAAGCGCCTGGGCGCCCCTGGGAGCTCTCGGCGTTCAAGATCTCGTACTCCGCGGGCAATCCAACGTTAGCTCAACAGGTCACTCGGCAACTCAGCTCATTATTCATTGAAGAGAATTTACACAATCGGCAACAGCTCTCGGAAGAGACCACAAGATTCCTCGAAAGTCAGCTGGAACGGGCTGGCCAGAATCTGGCAGATCAGGAGGAGCGGCTTCGTGATTTCAAGGCTAAATATCTAGGGGAACTGCCGGAACAATTACAGACCAACATACAGATACTCTCCGGCCTACAGACTCGGTTACAGGCTGCTACTGAAGCTCTGGATCAGGCAAACCAGCAAAAGCTGTACCTGGAATCGCTGCTCAATCAATATAAGAGCGTGCGTTCGCAGCTTGCCGTTCGCCGCGGCGATTCCAAAGGCAATCCGCTCACGCTTGATGAGGAGCTCGACAAGCTTAGAGCAGAGCTCGCAGATATAAGCTCACGTGACACGCCTCGGCATCCGGACGTTTTGCGCTTAAAGCGGCAGATCGCGGATGCCGAGGCCCTGAAGCAGCAAGTAGACGCCGAATCGAACTCTAGTAAACGCGACGAGGAAATGGAAATAGCTGGACGGCCACGGACTCTCTCCGAGTTGCAAGCGATCTCGCCGATGTTACAAATCGAAGGGCAGATCAAGTCCAACAAACTTGAGATTGCTAATCGCCAGCAGGAGATCAGCCGACTGGAAGCCCAGCTTGATGCATATCAGAGTCGCCTGAACCTCACTCCTGTGCGAGAGCAGCAGCTGGCTGCCATCACTCGTGACCACGAACAATCTCGCACGAACTATGAATCATTGCTGAACAAAAAGATGCAGTCGGAAATGGCTACCAACCTGGAGAAGCGCCAGGAGGGTGAGCAGTTCCGCATCATTGATCCAGCGAACTTTCCTCAGAAGCCGTATTTTCCTGATCGGCTGAAATTCAGTCTGCTGGGCCTGATCTTAGGTACTGGGATTGGCGCGGGCGTAACCGTATTGGTCGAGGCAATGGACGAACAGATTCATTCTGGAGAAGACTTGCTCACCATTACACCAGTTCCAATTCTGGTCTCAATTCCCCTCCTTCAAACCGCTGAAGAGCAGAGTAGAGCCTGCTGGCATCAGCGATTGCAGACGGGTGCCGCGTTACTTATCTTTGCTGTAATCCCAGTGGTGACCGTACTTTCCTACTACAAGGGTTAAAAGAATGAATAAGATTTTCGCTTTGAATGGCGAGGCGGAGGTACTGCGGGAGTTCGATACAAACGCCATCGAAGTGGATCACGTTCCAGTGATTCAGCTGGTTGTACAGCCACAGCACCTGGTGGCATTCACCGACCAGGCCAGTCCCGGCGCTGAAAAATTTCGCGTACTGGCTCTTCGCCTGCGAAATTTCCAAAAACGGCAGCAGCTGAAGAAGCTCCTGGTTACGAGCAGTATTAAGGGGGAAGGGAAGAGCGTGATATCGGCCAATCTGGCTGTGACGCTGGTGCAACAAGGGCAGCGAATCTTGCTTATGGATTGTGACATGCACCAGTCAGGGTTGCGGGATTTGCTGGGCAGCCATACTCAGCCAGGTTTAAGCGATTGGTGGAACGACTCAGAGGGCATCGTTAGCTTCTTAAGAAGGGTAGAAGGCCTGTCACTCTGGTACTTGGGAGCTGGTCGATGCAGTGAGTCGCCAATGGAAATCCTGCAATCCCAACGCTTCGCGGATATGCTGAACCAAGTCGCTTCCTGGTTCGACTTCGTGATCATCGACTCGCCCCCTCTAGTGCCAGTTGCGGACTCTACCTTCCTGGCCGGCTTGTCCGATGGAAGCCTGGTGGTCGTGCGTCAGGCACGAACACCGAAGCCCCTCCTGAAAGAAGCGTTGAAGACGGAAAACTTGAAGCCACTTGGAATCGTCGCTAACGAATGGAACGATGCAGAGCATCGGTATTATGGCCAGTACTACAAAACTTATCCGCCTGCCAAAGAAGTAGAAAGATCCGTCCCAATATCTGTAGTCAAGTCAAACTAGATTCGAAGCTTATAAGTACTCACAATAGATCCAATGTGCGGAATTGCAGGCATTGTCGGCGCTGACCAGAGTTATCTAGCCGAGGCGGCGCAAGTCCATCGCATGTGTCAGGCCATTGTCCATCGAGGACCTGACGATGAAGGCATCTATGCGAAAGGCTGTGCCGGCATCGGCATGCGACGCCTGAGCATTATCGATCTATCTACGGGAAACCAGCCGATCCACAATGAGGACAGAACGATCTGGGTTGTCTTTAACGGAGAAATCTACAATTTCCCAGAGCTGCGGGAAAAGCTTGAAGGCCTTGGTCACGAGTTTTACACCAACACGGATACCGAGGTGATCGTTCATTTGTACGAAGAATACGGAACGGCCTGCGTACGTGAACTGCGGGGAATGTTCGCGTTCGCAATCTGGGACGAGAACCGTCAGAAGCTCGTGCTTGGGCGCGATCGCTTCGGTAAGAAACCGCTTCATTACGCCGTCAGTGAAGGCCGGCTGCTGTTCGGCTCTGAGATCAAGGCCATTCTGGCAGTTGCGCCTGAGCTGCTAGAGATCGATCCTCGGGGAGTTCTTCATTTCTTCCACTTCGGTTACATACAGGATCCACTCACTGCCTTCACAAAGATCCGCAAGCTACCACCTGCTCACGTGATGGAGTGGAGTAAAGGCCGAATTCACATTCGCCAATATTGGGACTTGCCACCTCTTGGCTCGTTTGATCCGAAATCGGAAGAAGAATGCTTAGAGGAATTGGAAGCGCGTTTTAGCGAGGCCGTGCGAATCCGCCTGATGAGCGATGTTCCCTTGGGTGCGCTTCTGAGCGGCGGCGTCGATTCTTCCGCAGTGGTGGCCATGATGGCCCGATTCAGTTCGTGCCGTGTAAGAACATTTTCGATTGGCTTCTCGCATGCAGATTTCAATGAAGCGAGTCATGCACGCCTTGTGGCGCAGCGTTTTGATACTGAACACCACGAACTGTTTGTTGACCCGCAAATCGAAGAAACAGTCAACCAACTAACCTGCCATCTTGAAGAGCCGTTTGGTGATTCATCCATCGTTCCTACATTTCACGTTTCCCGAATGGCACGCCAGCATGTGACTGTAGCCCTGGCGGGAGATGGTGGGGACGAGCTTTTCGCCGGGTACGATCGGTATACCTCACACATCCGGCGCCAATGGATTCTTCCCTTCCCTTTTCGGACCGGGGAATGGTACAGAGCATACGTCCATCCGCATGTTCCCACGGGATGGCGGGGTCGCAGATTCTTGTTCAACCTATCGTTGCCATGCCGCGAGCGTTACCTGGACAGTGTGTCTTTGCTTCCTACTTGCGTTCGAGAGCGCCCTCTATTTAGCACCGGCTTTGCTGAATGGGCAGATAGTGTTGAATCGCCCTACAACTCATTTCTCGACTACTTTGCCGGACGACCTGCTTCCGATCCACTGAGCGAGGCGCAATATCTGGATACAAAGACATACTTGCCCGGGGACATTCTGACCAAAGTGGATCGAATGAGCATGGCGACATCTCTCGAAGTTCGTGCACCCCTGCTCGATCATTGTCTTGCAGAGTGGGTAGCTGCTCTATCACCAAAATGGAAACGGCGCTTCGGACAATCGAAATACATGCTCAAGAAATTGGCGGAGCGACTCGGAGTTCCGCGCGAAGTGCTATATCGGCCCAAGCAAGGCTTTTCTATGCCGCTGGTGCACTGGTTTCGGCAGGATCATTCTCCTGCGCTTCTCGACATTTTGGTTGAGCCGAAGACCACGCAGCGAGGGTACTTCAACGAGCAGGAGGTCCGCCGGAGAATACAGGAGCATCGTAAAGGTATTCGAGATCGTTCCTGGGAGCTGTGGCACTTACTGATCTTTGAGCTGTGGCATCGGAATTTTTTGGAACCTGCGGCTCAGCTACACTCTTTTGCTGTCCCCATGCGCAAGCCTTTTCTCAGCCCAAGCGTGATGGCTGTAAGCGGAAGAAGGACAGCGGCAGCCGAAGTGGCCTGACGCAGGCTAAAAACAAGCATTCCTTTTTCAGACATGCGGCCATCCAGCAGTTGCGTGAAGCGTGTACTACTTCTTGTAGACACGCTGAATCTCGGGGGCACGGAAACGCAGTTAGTAAACACTGCCATTCGGTTGAATTCGGATTCATATCAGGTGACTGTCGGCTGTCTTCGGGCGGAAGGCCCACTGCTTCAGACTCTGCGGCAAGCTGGTATTCAAATTGTAGAGTTTCGAAAAGAAAAGACACTGTTGTCGCTGAACGGTTTGTATCAGCTGTTTCGACTGATCAAGTTTCTTCATCGGGGAAAGTTTCACGTACTCCATGCTTACGACTTATGGGCAAATCTGCTGGGAATCCCAGCAGCTCGGTTAGCGCGAGTGCCAGTGATTATTTCCAGCCGAAGATATCTTGCGGATCACGATTGGTATACGACGCGGAGGAACAAGATACTTCGGTTTCTCTATCGAATGTCAACTCATGTTGTAGTGAATTCGATTTCGGTTCGTGAGCTACTGGTAAAGCGAGACAAAATTGCGCGCCGAAGGATTCGTGTCATCTACAACGCCATAGAGGCTGATCGCTTTGCCTGTTCCCGTAGGAAGAAGATTGAAAAGCTGCCAAATATCTGCGCAAATTCCAAGATCATTGCAGTCCTGGCAAACCTGTACGCGGTGAAAGGTCATGCTCATTTGATCACGGCAGCGACGACGGTCTGCGCCTCTCACCCTGGTACCGTATTTCTCCTGATCGGGGATGGACCTGAACGAGTGAAACTGCAGCAAATGGTAAAGGAGCTTGGACTCGAAAAGAATGTGCTCTTCCTCGGATGCCGCGAAGATGTCCCTGAGCTGTTGGCTTGCTGCGATCTCTCAGTTCTTGCTTCGGAATCAGAGGCGCTTCCCAACTCAGTTCTCGAGACAATGGCGGCTGGCCTGCCGATTGTGGCAACTCGCGTGGGGGGAATCACCGAAGTCGTCCAGGACGGAGTTAACGGCGTGCTCGTTCCGCCCAATAATGCGGAAGCGCTGGCAAGAGCCATCTCGCGATTGCTGCGAAATCCGGAATGCGCCGCCAAACTCGGCTCCGTTGCGCAAGAGCGGGTGCGAAGAGACTTCAGCTTCGAGCGGCTTATCAGTCAGACGAAACAGCTCTACGACGGCTCGGACAATGCAGTAACTCTGGAAGTCGCTCGCCTGCGCCCCTCTCAAAGTCTGCATAAGCGGCAGCCTGCCTGAATCGGAATCGTTATGAAATCAATCAGTGTGTTTGGTCTTGGATACGTCGGTGCCGTCACTGCAGGTTGTTTCGCGAGCGTAGGGCACAATGTCATTGGCGTGGATGTTAGCCCGGAAAAAGTGGAAATGTTGCAATCGGGCAAGGCGCCGGTCATGGAGCCCGGGCTCAATCAATTGATAGCAGACGCTTCCAAAGCCGGCCGCTTACGGGCAACTCTCGACGCGGGCCTGGCCGTACGTGAATCGGAGATCTCGTTCGTTTGCGTTGGCACTCCGAGTTTGCACAACGGTTGCCTGGATTTAAGCAGCGTGCAGTATAGCTGCGAGCAGATTGGCAGAGCCCTGCGGACGAAAGAAGAGTTTCACTGGGTCGTGCCTCGTAGCACGATGCTACCCGGTACTGCAAAGTCGAAGATCATCCCCGCCATCGAAGGCGCCAGCGGAAAAAGGGTGGGGATTGACTTTGCGGTTTGCGCCAATCCAGAGTTCACCCGCGAAGGGTCGGCCGTGGCTGACTTCTTGAATCCGGCGATTACCGTTTTGGGAGCCGATGATCCAGCTCACCTTGCGCCTCTGCGCGAGCTGTACAAGGAAATCTCCGGTCAAATCTGCGAAACATCGCTCCCGGTTGCCGAGATGGTGAAATACGTCTGCAACGCATTCCATGCACTGAAGGTAGCGTTTGCGAATGAGATTGGATCGGCGTGCAAGGAAATGAAGGTCGACGTAGATGCAGTGACAAAGATCTTTCTTTCCGACACGCGGCTCAATATTTCCCCAGCCTACCTGACGCCAGGATTCGCTTTTGGCGGCTCATGTTTACCGAAGGATCTGCGAGCACTCACATACCGTGCCAAGCAACTCGACCTCGATCTGCCGTTATTGCGGGCCATTATGCCAAGCAATCAGGCTCATCTTGAGCGTGCTATCGATACCGTACTTGCCACCAGGCACAAGAAGATTGGTATTTTGGGTTTGAGCTTCAAGTCTGGAACGGATGATCTGCGTGAGAGCCCTTCCGTACAACTAATCAAACGCCTCCTGGGCGAAGGATGCCAAATACAGATCTGGGATCGCGATGTTTCACTCGGCCGTTTGGTCGGCTCCAATAGAAAATTTATCGAGGACGAGATTCCTCATATTGGGATGCTCCTCTCGACAGATTTGGAAGAAGTAGTTCGCGGCAGCGAGGTTGTGGTCATTGGCACAAAATCTATCGACGAAGAAGTAGTCTCGACGCTTCTCAGGGCGGAGCAAATGGTGATTGACCTGCACTCTCCAGCCCAGTCCAGAGTCTCGATCCCTGTGAATCAGGAAGCTTCCGTCCATGAGTCGGCCCCCTCGGCGCTCTTCGGGGAGCCCGCATATGCTGCATCATGAAGTGATGCCCTCTAGCGGCACGGCATGTCACTTCCCGCGAGTAGATGAGGTTCAGATCTTATGATCGATGGACAGCTAGCGTTAAACGGTAATCCTGACCTCAAGGATTTTGAACGCAGCATCGAATCGTACCGTCGAGATCGACGGCTCGGAATCGTAATCCTGCTTATCCTAATAATTGGTACGTTTTACTTGCTAACTATACGATCGGGTCAGCCTTGGGGTGATGATTTTGCGCTGTACATTCAGGAAGCGGCAGATATTGCTCATCACTCAAGTTACATGAAATCGAATTACCTGTTTAATCCACAAAATCCAGGCGTGGGTCCAAAGGCTTATCCCCCTGTTTATCCACTACTTCTTTCTCCGATTTATGCAGTCTTTGACCTGAATCTCACAGCAATGAAGGTCGAAAACGTAGTGCTCTTCATCGCGTTTCTTGCGATCTTCTATTTCTTTATACGCGACGAGCTTCCATTTCCTTACGTCGTTGCGGCAATCGCGATCGTGGGAGTTAATCCGAACTTTTGGTATATCAAAGATGGCATTCAATCTGAAGTACCGTTTACTTTGTTCCTGTTCACAGCTTTCTTCGCCATTAAACGCGCTTACGAAAAGGAGTTGGAGCGCGGCTGGATCAGCCGTGCTGTCTTATTGGCGGTCCTGATTTATCTCTGCTACGGAACCCGCACCACGGGAATTCTGCTCATTCCGGCTTTGCTCGGTTATGAAGTGGTTCGCTTCAGGCGAATCACTCGACTCGGTGTGACCATCACGGGCATCTTTGTTGTGCTCTGGTTAGTGCAGAATGCGTTTGGCTCTAGCGATGCAAGTTATGTAAGTACGTTGCCGAAAATCTGGACCAACCCAAAAATCATTTTGCAAAACACAGTTGAATATACGAGGGCGCTTTCACTTTTTTGGGCAAGTGAAACTGATAAGCCGATTCGCTATATCGTTTTTCTCCTTCTTTCATCGCTCGCGGCAATCGGTTATCTGAGGAAGCTTCGCAGGCCAGCCGTCTGGGACCTGTATCTGCCGTTGCATTTATCTCTGATTCTGGTTCTCCCTTATCCGGCAGGCCTGCGGTATCTGCTTCCAATTGCGCCGCTGTATGTACTTTACGCGCTTACCGGATTCCGTGAATTCACATGGAAAGGCTTTGCAGTGAGACAGGCGGTTGTATTTCCCATTGTGATATTGCTCGTTGCGCTCTCCTACACGGTGCTATATAGACGAATGGACTTTGGAGCCTTCCCCGACGGAATTGCGAAGAAAGAAACCGTGGCATTTTTCCAGTATGTGAGGAATAACACAGAACCGACGGCGGTTTTTATATTCAGGAAACCGAAAGCCCTGGGATTATTCGGACAACGGCTAACATCGGTTTACCCCGCGGAGGGAACCGATGGCCAGCTCTGGCAATACATCGAAAGCATCCATGCGACTTATCTCGTCAAGTCCCCTATCGACGAACCGCTTTGGCATACATTCCTCAATCGGAACCGAGGCAGGCTGATCGAGACTTATTCGAATGCGGATTTCAAAGTTTATAAGGTTCCGAAAGATAACATTCAGGGCCAGCCGAATCTATTGCAAACCGCCCTTCATTGATCTGCAAGAACTCTGAGAAGCGACTTTACGGGAAAGAAGACCCATCCACCGACACGATCGAGTGTAGGCGTTGAGAAGCCTATCGGACCTCCGCTCTCAGGGAAAGGATCATTACATCATGACCGCCATTAGCTCTCCGCTGCTCGTTGCTGAAGCAGGGAAACTGCCTGTTCCCATTGCTCCCGAAGTCTCAGTAGTGATGCCTTGTCTGAACGAGGCAGAGACACTACGAACTTGTATCGAAAAGGCGCTGCGCGCATTTCGAGAGACGCAAATCGACGGAGAAGTCGTCGTGGCTGATAACGGAAGCACGGATGGTTCTCCTGAGCTGGCGCGATCGTGCGGAGCTCGTGTGGTCCATGTCGAAAGCCGAGGTTACGGAGCAGCCCTGACGGGAGGAATTGACGCAGCGCGCGGCAAGTACGTCATTATGGGAGATGCCGATGACAGTTATGATTTTGGGGATTTGCCGGTTTTTCTCCAGCAGTTGCGCGCTGGTTTCGATCTGGTGATGGGCAACAGGTTCAAAGGCGGAATAAAGCCCGGTGCGATGCCGGCGCTACACCGATATCTTGGCAACCCGGTTCTCACGCGAATCGGACGCCTATTTTTCAAATCTCCTTGCGGGGATTTTCATTGCGGACTGCGAGGCTTCAGTCGAGTTGCCTGGCAAACAATGGGACTCCGGACGAGCGGAATGGAATTTGCAAGCGAAATGGTAGTGCGGGCTACGCTGCTCGGCATGCGGATTACAGAAGTGCCGACGACTCTATCACCGGATGGGAGGAGCCATCCGCCGCATCTCCGCACATGGCGAGACGGCTGGCGCCATCTTCATTTTCTGCTTTCGTACAGTCCACGCTGGCTTTTCTTTTATCCGGGAATGCTGCTCATGGTAATAGGTGTACTGGCTGCGACTCTCGCGCTCTCAGGACCACATCATTTCGGGAACGTATTGTTAGACCATGGCTCTGTCCTTTGCGCGCCTCTCGCGTTGCTTCTCGCTGTGCAGGCAATTGGGTTTGCCGTGTTTACAAATATATTTGCTATTTCTGAAGGGCTGTTGCCGCGCAACAAGAGATTCAGTAGCGTACTTCGCTTTCTGACACCAGAAGTCGGTTTGCTGTTTGGTTTAGCTCTTGTTCTCTGGGGCGTTGGTGGATCTTTCATTAGAGCTAGAACACTCCAGCTTGGGTCGCTTGACTATGCAGCCACGCAACAAATACTTCAATCTCTAATGCCCTACATACTTCTTCTTAGCCTGGGTGTTCAGGCGATTTTGTCCAGCTTCTTTGTCAGCGTATTACCTTTAAAAGCCGTATTGGCTGAGTCGGAATTGTCGGAAGTCGTGCAGGATGCGCCTTCGGAACACAGTCTGCTGCAATCTACTGGATCTTAATAAGATAGACATCGGTGCAAGCGGTGGAGACGTGCCAGTTTCCGCTACAGCCGTTGGGATGAGCCATGTTGCTGTCGAAGATGACGTATTTGCCATCGCGACTAATGGCGGCATGAGGCTGGGCTCCGAAGTCCTCCATGGCGCGAGTACGGGCATGAGCCAGACGATAGATTTTCGTGCTGCTGTTGTTGGCATCGATGCGCGCCAGAATGAGCTCGTCCTCGTATAGCGCCCAGTTGCTGGAAGAAGGCGCTTGGTAATTGCCGTCGTTGGTGAAAAATTCCGGTCCCGGTGTGTTGCCTTGGAAGAAAGAGATCACCGACCAGGGCTGCGAGGCGCTGCCACGATAACTGATATGCCAGGCTGGCTGATTATCGAGCAGGCATATGGCGGACGAGGTGTTGTTCATCTGGCGTACATCAAGTCCCCAGCCGCTGGGACACGGGTTGGTGATGCCGGCCAGGGTAGTGGAATTGCCGCTCTCCAGATAGACCGGGTTGCCGTTCAGATCAGAACCTACATCGATATGGTTGGTGAAGTCCTGCAAATGAATCAGCGAGGAGCCGTTCCACAGACGATCGCCCTGTTCGGCTCCGCTGCCCTCGGCGCCAAAACCGATGACCGGCAGATTGTTGGCGGCAAGCAGCAGCCCATGTACACAGCCCGGCTGGTTGGTGCCGGTGACGCTGCCGGAGATAGTGCAGGAAGTGGTGTACTTGGAGGTTTTGCTTTGCAGGCTCAGCGACCAGACAAAGACATCCATGGTGTTGTTCGCGTTCTGCCCCACCAGCAGGATGTGATCTCCGTCTTTAGAAAGATCGGCGTTATCGGGGGAGTTAATGCCAGCGCTGTACTCGGTAAAGGTGTGCACCACTGTCGAGACTACCGAACTGCCGCCCACCGTTCCCTTGTAGAGGGTGTTACCGCTGGTGTAGTAGAAGACGTTGCCATTGCTTGCGTCCCACAGCGGGTGGCCGTTGTTCATGCCCGGCATGTTGGCGGCCGAGACCGCTACGTTGCCAGTTGTATCGCGGATCCTCAAGGTACCGTCGCTACCCCAGATGAAGACCAAGGTGTCGGTGCTGTTAAGCGGAGTGTAGGTGGAATAGCCGTGGGTGAGTCCGAGATGAGCTCCATTGCTGTCGGTTTCGTCGATGCTGCTGTCGGTCAAGCGTTTCACGGCACAGCCGAAGGCAGGATCGGTATAGCTCTGGCCCTTGGCCGGCGGTACAAACGTCGCCCAGTTCGTAGGAATATGCACTAGCCCG